>NZ_QGKS01000126.1 GCF_003172935.1 Micromonospora sicca
CACCGTCCGAGACTACGAACGGCTACCCGCCCACCACGCCGCGATGGTCCAATGGGCCATGATCATCATGATGACCCGCCGCCTCGCCCGCCACCAACACACCTGAAACCCTTATTTACCAGGCTCTAACGCCGGATCGTCACCCGTGGACGTCGCTACCTCGTTGATCTCCGCCAACCGGGTGTCCGCCAATGCCCGCCGGGTGCTCGGCAACCGCCGTGGCTTCGCCACCTTTAACGCCTGGTTCTCTGCCTCAGACATGAACCCGTCGGCGACCGGCCGCCGGTACAGACAGCGCAGAGCCGCGATCAGATGCTCCGCCGCGCTGCGCCCACCCCGCGCGTTACGCCGTGCCACCACATGCGACTTGACGTACTCCGCCAGCCGCTCAATCTCCGACGGCGTCGGCTCATCAATACGCCGCTGGCCCCAATGCTCGACCACGCGCTTCCAGTACGACCCGTACGCCCGCCGCGTCCCAGCACTCACCGCAGCCGCAACCACCGGCACATACTCCGCGAACGTCGGAGCCGGCGGACGATCCGACGCCGCCGCCACCAGATCTGCTGGCGAGACGCCCATCCGCGACAGCAACAACCGAGCGGCCTCCAGCTCGGCCTTGCCCGCCACGCCACTCACGACTCACCACCCGCGAACGCCCCGTCGTGCACTCGGGCGACCACGTCCAGCGAGGCCGGCGGGTGAAGCACGAGACGTCCGGCCTTCGGATCGGCCGCCAGCAGCACCCGGTTGCCGGCCGTCAACCCGCACCACTGGCGGACCACAGCGGGCAACCGCACATGGCCCTCTTTCGTCACCTGGAACACCCCGCGCGGGTCGACGATGATCAGACCGCCGCTTTCCCTGATGCTCAGCCTGAGGCCAGGAGCCCAGCCGAGAGCGGTCATCACCGCCCGATCAGCGACGCGGCCATGCACATCAAGAGTCGCCAGCCCATACACCGTGCTGCCGTCACGAGTAGGAGCAAGCCGCGCCAGCGGCAGAGGCGGTCGCCTCATCGCGGCACGCGAGTCACCGCGGATCTTGAGCCCGCCTGACGAAACCACCGCCGGGATCACCGAATCGATTGGCCGGTCAGTCATGACCCACCTCGCCCAACGACGAGGCTGCCACCAACGGCGGTAACCGAGAGTGAAATCAGGTGGTCAAGCACGCTTGACCACCTGGACGTCCGACGTCGCACGGTTGCTACGCGGGAGTGTCCGAGGGGGATTCGTACACAAATTCGCGGCACCCATGCACAGCACGGGTGCCGATGCCGTAATTCTACGGCAGTCAGCGGACACTGTGGAGAGGCAGCCGCCGGCCCGGGGTGGTAATCATCGCTGCTCGCTGCGGTCGGCACCCCGGTCGGCCGCCGCGACCGGCGTGAGGCCCGCCGCGAGGTGCGCTATTGGAGCAGGTCTCGGATGTCGGCGGCGGTCAGCTGCGCGGACGCGAAATCACCGCCGTCGAGGACGCTTCCGAACAGTTCGGCCTTACGGGCCTTGAGCGCCATCACCTTTTCCTCGATCGTGTCCTTGGCGACCAGGCGATACACCATCACGTTGCGGGTCTGCCCAATGCGGTGCACGCGGTCCACGGCCTGCGCCTCGGTGGCGGGGTTCCACCACGGGTCAAGCAGGATGCAGTAGTCGGCCTCGGTCAGGTTCAGCCCGAAACCGCCGGCCTTGAGGCTGATTAGGAACACCGGTGCCGTACCGTTCTTGAACTCGGCGAGCACCGTCGCGCGGTCGCGGGTGGCCCCGTCGAGGTAGCAGCAGTGGATGCCCGCTGCCTCCAGCCGCGCCCGGGCGGCGTCCAGGAACCGGGTGAACTGGCTGAACACCAGAGTCCGGTGGCCTTCGGCGACGAGATCGCTGACCTGCTCGGCCAGCACGTCCAGTTTGGTTGACGGCACGGCACGGTGTTTCGGGTCGACCAGGGTGACGTCGAGGCTGGCCTGCCGCAGCAGGGTCAGTGACCGGAAGATCTCGAACCGGTGCTGCTGCAGGTCGCCGAGCAGGCCGAGCACCTTCTGCCGCTCCCTCTGCAGGTAGGTCTGGTACACCTTGCGATGTTTCGGGTTGAGGTCCAGCTCAATGACCTGTTCCTGCTTGTCCGGCAGGTCGGCGGCCACGTCGGCCTTCCGGCGGCGCAGCATCAGCGGCCGGATCCGCCGTCGTAGCTGGGCGAGCCGTTCCGGGTCGTGGGCCTTCTCAATCGGATTGCGGTAGTGATCAGTGAACCGGTCCGCGCGGGGGAACAGGCCAGGCGCGGTAATGGACAGCAGCGACCACAGTTCGAGGAGGTTGTTCTCCATCGGCGTGCCGGTGATGGCGAGCTTGAACGGTGCCGGGAGTTGCTTCGCGCAGCGGTATCCCTGGGAATGGGGGTTCTTGACGAACTGGGCCTCGTCGAGGATCAGTCCGGCCCAGTCGACCGCCTCGTAGTCTTCGAACTCGAGTCGGAACAGGGTGTAGGAGGTGACCACCAGATCCGCACCGCGGACTGCGTCGGCGAGCGTCGCGCCACGTCGCGCGCGGGTCTGGGTGATGGCGCTGACCACGAGGTCCGGTGCGAACCGGTCTGCTTCGCTCGCCCAATTGTGCACGACGCTGGCGGGGGCGACTACCAGGAACGGCGCCCGCGCACCGCCGAGCTCGCGGACGTGGCAGATCAACGCCAATGCCTGCAGGGTCTTGCCCAGGCCCATGTCGTCGGCGAGGACCCCCCCGAGTCGGTGCTCGTGCAGGGCGGCCAGCCACCGGAATCCGTCCTGCTGGTACGGCCGCAGCATGGCCTTCAGCCTTGATGGGACCGGATGCTCGACGCGGTTGCCCGCGTCGGACAGTGAGCGTACCGCCTCCTGCCAGGCGGCGGCCTGGCCGGTGACCTCGCCCAGTTCCGCCAGTTCCTGCCACAGCCCGGCCTGGAAGCGCCCTACCCGCAGCACCCCGGGCGGCGGGTCGTCCAGCGCGCGGGACTCGGCGATCAGGTCGCGCAGCTGGCGGAACTCGGCACGGTCGAGGCTGAAGTACGTGCCGCTGGGCAGGATGAGGTACTGCTGATCCGCGGCGAGCGCGACAAAGAGCTCGTCGAACGGCACCTGCTCACCGCCGACCGTCACCTGTACCGACAGGTCGTACCAGTCCGGCTGCCCGCCGGTGTCTGCGCCGGCGAACGTGATGACCGGGGCCCGCTGCGTCTCCTGGTAGGCGGGGCCCGCGTCGTCGAGATGCGCGACGACGTTGACGCCGTCAATCTCGGTCAGCCGGGGCAGGATGTCGTTCAGGAACCGGATCATCGTGTCGCCGGCCACATCGGCGGTGGCCGCCAGCCGAAGCCCCGCAGGCGTTGACTCCAGCAGGCCCAGCGCCGGGTCGGCGACCAGCTCGGTGACCCGCCGCACCACCTTCTCGCGGTCGGCAGCGTGTGCGACGGGTGCTGGCCCCCACAGCGGCTCCCGATGATGACGGTCACCGACCGGCAGCACCCACTCCCATCTCAGCGAGAGCCGATGCCCGACCATACGGTCCACGGTCAACGTCAAGGCCGCTGCCCCGAGATCAGGCAACCGAACCGACGGATCCGCCGCGACCAATTCCGCCTGCCTTAGCAGACTCGGATAGTACTGCTCGAAGAACCGTGCCTCGTCGTCGGCGGGGATCCGGATCGCCGGGTTTGCCAGCATGCCGGCGATGCCCGGCTCCAGCGGCCGCGCCAGCGGCGCGAGCCGCAGCACCCTGTCGCGGGGCTGCGGGGCGGCGTGTCCCAGCACCCCCCACCAGGCGACGCCGTGGACCGGCTGGCCCACCAGCAGGGACGAATCCGGTGCGACCGGCACGCCGTCGGCCAGCAAGGTTGGTACGAGCAGCAGGTCGTCACCGGTCCGGTCGACCCGTACCGACACCCGCGCCGGTTCCCGACACACGACGACACGCCCGGCCGCCTTTCCGGCCTGCACCATCGGCAACCCGGTCTCCTGAGCCTCGCTCAGCAGGTCCCAGATCCGCCGACTCGCGAACGCGTCCAGGTAGACCATCTGCTGGTAGCCGCTGTAGTAGTGCCGGTCCTCGGCCGCCGTGGACAGAGCCAGGATCTCCTTGAGTAGCTGCCAGTGCCGCTCCACCCGCCTCGGCTGCCCGTACCAGGCGTAGCCGAGATTCGACCAGGAGATCCCCGACCGCACCCACCCGCTGCGGCCTGGCACCACAGGGCGCAGAGCGATCCGCCACGACGATTCCGCGCCGGCCTGCCCGGCAGCCGCGAGATCGAACTGCAACCCGACGCCGGCCCGGTCCGACACCGGATCGGCGGAAGCCTCGGGCGCCGTACCGACCAGCGGGGACAGCGCGGTCTCCCACGCCGGCGGTGGCGCCACGGCCCGCGGGCGGGGCACACCTCGGGCCGACACGACGGCGAGGATCAACGCGGCCGGATGGGCGCAGCCCGGATCGTCACCGCAGCTACACGATCCCTCCACCGCCGTGATGTCGCCACTCGGATCGGTGCGCGCGATGGCGATCACCGTGCCGGGCAGCTCGCCGCGGAGCCGGGCATGAGCGCGCCCCGCCCGCGGATCCCACTGCACGTCGACCAGCTCGCCGCGATCCAGGTGCGCCCGCGCCTGGACGAAGGAACGTGTCCCCACCGCGACGCGCACGGACTCCTCGTCCTCGGTCAGCACCAGCCGTGCCAAGGTCACCTCCACGACATCTGGCCCGGGCAGCCGCGAGCGTATCCTTCCGCAAGGTGGGCAGTGCCCAGCGCCACCCAGTCCGTCCGCCACGTCGGCTCGGCACCAGCGGACCCGCGGCCCGGGATGGTCGACCGGAGGCTGCCGACATCCGGCACGAGAACGTCGCGCCAGCGGGCGGCGGCACCCTGACCCCGCCTGTGGTGCGGGATCGGCATGCGGGTGTTCATCCTTCCCAGCGGTGACCATCAGGCCACTGCCTCCGCCGCCCCCGCCTCCGATGACCCGTTCACCAGGGCGGTGGCCCGCAGGCCGAGCCCGGGAGGTCAGATGGCCGGCAGGTCGATGTCGTGCCAGCCGGCGACGCCGCTCACACGTACGATCTGGGCAGGAGGTAGAGACATGGCCAGCGGCAATGGCGCACCGCCTGGGTCACGGTACGTGGACCAGCGGCATTTCGTGGTCGCCGCCACCCTGTCCGACCTGCGCGGTCCGGTTCGCGGTGTGGTGACACTCGATCGGTGGCTGGACTGGTCCGGCGACAGCACCTATGACCTGGACGACGCCGGTGATCTGCAGCTGATGTACCAGACGGTGCTGAACCAGGCTAATTCGGTCACGGACTTGTGCCGGTGGTTGCACGGCCCGACGCTGCGCCGACTGTGGCCCAGCTTGTGGCTCCCGGCCCGGCTGCGGGCGTTGTGGCAGGCACGCTTTCCCGAGCTGACGACGCCGCCGCGGACGCTGGCCGGGTAAGAGTGGATCAGGTTCACCTCCGCCTGGCGGAGATCGGACTGCGGGTTGCTGCCCGCTACGGGTTCGCGTTGGCCGGCGGCTACGCCGTGCAGGCCCACGGCATCCTGGACCGTCCGAGCGAGGACGTCGACCTGTTCACGGCGTGGGAGCGGCGTGGGGAGTTCGCCGCAGCGGTGGACGCGGTGGTCGACGGCTACCGCGACGGCGGGTATTCCGTCGAGGTGACGCAGCAGTTCGACACCTTCGCCCGGCTCACGGTCACCGATCCCGCTCAACCTGAGCACCCGTACAAGGTCGAACTGGCGGCCAACTGGCGTGCGTTGCCGCCGGTGATGATGGACGTCGGGCCGGTGCTGCACGCCGACGACGTCGTCGCGGGCAAGATGTCCGCCCTGTACACGCGAGCCGAGCCCCGAGACTTCCTGGACATCGACGCGGCGCTCGTGACCGGTCGCTACCCGGACGCGGCTGTGCGAGCTGGCCGAACAGTCAGACGCGGGGTTCGACCGGCGCATCCTGGCGGACCTGTTCGGAATGCTGGAGCGCTACCCGGACCGACGGTTCGCCGCCTACGGTGCCGACCCCGCTCACATCGGCGAGATGCGCAAACGCTTCGCACAGTGGCGCGATGAACTCACCGCCAACCTGCCCTAGCGCACGAAGCAAGCGGGCATGATGGCCACCCGCCCCCACCAGGCGGTAACCCGCATCAGGTTCGCTGAACACCACGCAGCCCGCCTGGGTCGTCGCGGGCGTTCTGATGTGATCCCCACCGGCCACCAATCCGCGCGGCTGCGTGACCTGCTGGTGGGGCTGCTGATCGAGACCGGCGATCCGCGGGACGCGGTGGCCGAGCGTCGGGCTGCGTTCGACAAGCAGCCGACCATCGACAACCTCCGGCCACTGCTGGCGACGGTGGCCGAGACCGACCGCGACGAAACCCCCACCGAGTGGGCGCTGACCGTGGTACGCGACCGCGTCGCCCAGCAGCCCGGCTACCTGCCTCACCTGATCGACGCGCTGCACCACACCGGCCGTGATGATGAGGCCTGGCACACCGGACTCGCACGCCTGGACGAGTTGCCCACCCGGCAACGCGTCGAACTCCTGCACCGTCGGCAACAGGGCCATCCGGTCGACGTGCGCGAGCCCTACCGGGCACTCGTCAACGCCCATCTGCTGGACTCGCATGACAAGCGCCGCTACGACACAGCCATCACGATGCTCCGCCATCTGCGTGACGCGTACGCGGCCACCGGCGAAACCGACCAGTTCGCCAAATACCTGGACGAGTTGCGTGGACAGCACCGGCGCCGGCCGCCGTTCCTGGCCAAGCTCGACGCCGCCCGCCTCCACCCTGGCCGGTAGAGTGCCCGCCCGTGGCAGTCCGCATCGACATCGACGCGTTCCGGGAATCCGTCCCCACCACGGTGGCCGAGGCCGCGGCACGGCTGCTGAGTAACGGCAGCGTCGGCGAACTCGAACCGGCCGGCGGCGGCGTCCAAGCCGTCGTCCACAGCCACGACGGCGTCTTCCAACCCTGGATCGGCATCGTCGGCGGCCTCTTCACCACCGACTGCGACTGCGGAACCGTCGGCGACGACTTCTGCGCCCACGCCGTCGCCACCGCACTCACCGCATTCCACGCCGGCACCGCCTTCTCGGGCGCCGCGACCCCACCTGGCGCCACCCCTGGTGAGCCCGAATACGCCCACTATCTCGAAGCCGTGCGGCGGCTCCCCCCTCGACAACTGGCAAACCTCGTCGTGGAACACGCCCTGCGGGACCGCCTCTTCGCCACCCAGCTGCTCGGTGAAGCCGGCCTCCTCGACACCACCGACCACACCGGCCTGCACGACGCCCGCGCCGCCATCCGCGACGCCTCCAATGCGACCACCGGCAGCAGGTGGCAGATCTCCGACGTCGAAGCCGCCGGCCATCAGCTAGCCGCCGAAATTGAGATTCTCTGCGCCCGGCCCGCCACCACCGCCATGCTCGATCTCGTCGAAGAAGCCATCCTCGTCTGGGACGACCTCTCCGGACACCTCCGCGACGCCTATCACATCACCCGCACCGAACCCGAGGAGATCACCGAACCGCTCGTCAACGCCCACCATGACCTGTGCGAACGCCTCGACCTCGACGCGGAGGAGATCGGCCATCGATTGACGCGGCTCATCGAACGCTGCCACCACGACACCATCGACATCGACACCTATACCGACCTCCTCGCGAAGACGCCAGGACGATCACCCGCCCCAGCCACTGGTAACGGCGATCGCTCTCGCACCCGACGCGCCACAGCTGCCGGCCGAGCGGAGCTGTCGCATCGGGATGCCGGACACCATCACCGACGCTGATCAGCATCCTCCAGGTCTGTCACGCGAGTCTGCCGCCGCTCCCGCCGCGCGACCACCGACCGTTAGCCGGCCTCCATTTGAAGGGCCCGCCGCACGGTTGAGCCAACAGATGTTGCGAGTGGCCGAGTCCCACGAACCATCGCAGCGTTATCCATCGATATCGAGATGGATGGCTGTAGCGCCCTGGGTGTGGGAAGGGTACTGATGCAATACTCGCCGGAACTCGACGGCCCCGACCTGCTCGACTGGTGGATACGGCAGCCGAACCAGCGAGGCCGCCATCGGGCGCGGCGCCCGACAACATCAGACCCGCCGGGCACCCGGTTCGCGTTCTACGGCCGGATGTCCACGGTCGGCTTCCAGGATCGGGCGTCGTCGTGCCGATGGCAGCGCGACTACGCCGTTGGTCTTGTCGCCTGTCATGGCCGGATCGTGGTCGAGTTCTTCGACGAGGATGTTTCTCGCCGGGTGGCCTGGCCAGATCGGCCGCAAGCGTCACGGCTGCTCACCGCCATGGCGGATCCGGCGCGCGGGTTCGACGCGATCGTTGTGGGCGAGTACGAGCGCGCCTTCCACGGCCAGCAGCTTGAACAGCTGACCCCCACCCTGCTCAGGAACGGCGTGCAGCTGTGGCTGCCGGAGACCTACGGGCCGGTGGACTTCGACAACCCGCGACAGCTGGCGCTGCTGGACCTACTCGGTGTGCACTCCCGGCGGGAGGTGTCCCGGGCCCGATATCGCACGACCGCGGCCATGCGCGCCCAAGCCGAATTGCAGGGTCGACATCTCGGCGGCCGGCCGCCGTACGGTTACCGGCTGGTCGACGCCGGCCCTCATCCGAACCGCGCCCACGCCGCCTGGGGACGCCGCCTGCACCGCCTGGATCCCGACCCGGCCACCGCACCCCACGTGAGGTGGATCTTCGAACAGCGGCTCGCCGGCTACAGCGTGGCCAGCATCGCCCGCGCCCTCAACGACCGCGGCGTGCCGTGCCCGTCCGACGCCGACCCGGCGCGTAACCGTCACCGGAGCGGCCAACGGTGGATGCTGACCACCGTGGCGGCGATCCTGGCCAACCCACGCTACACCGGCCGGCAGGTGTGGAACCGACAGCGCACCGACCACGACGGTATCGAGCCTGATTGCACCATCGCGCGGCACCATCAGATTCAGCGCTGGAATGCTGCCCCGCAGTGGGTTATCTCGCGCCAGACCGCTCACCCGCCGCTGGTCACCGAGGAGCAGTTCGTCGCGGCCCAAGCCATCCACACCGCACCCACCCCCACCGATGGGACTCCTCGCACTACCTCCTGGCCGGCCTCGTGTGCTGCGGCGTCTGCGGCCGCATCATGGACTCCCACTGGGTCCACGGCCGTCCCGGCTACCGCTGCCGGCACGGCCACACCAGCACCCGCACCAAGGCCTCTCCCCGACCGAAGACCCTCTACATCCGGGAAGACCACCTCCTGGACCGCATCCGGCACGACCGCGGCCTGCACCGCCACCACCCGCGTTGCGCAGCCCCGACCCGGAAGAGGTCGCTGCCTACCTGCGCACCAGAACATGATCATCGGGTGCGGCCACCACACCAGGACCATCGAAGCCGAGACCGCGATCTACACGCTCCACCCTCCGGGGAGCTGCCTCACCACCACGGCAAAAATCCCCCTCCAACGGGACGGGGATCACGCAAAACACGAAAAAGCATCACGCGTCGTGTGGAAATAACGTGTCCGAGGATTCGAACGCGTGTTCCAAGCTCATCCGCTGGGAAGCGGTGTGCATGCGTTGACCGTAGCCACTGTGGAGCGCACTGCAACTCCCCAACAGAGGCATCAGTGCCCGGACTGTTCGACGCTGTCGCGCCGGGTGCAAAGCCGGTATGAGCGGCGGCTGCTCGACGCGGCTATGGCCGGCCAGGAGATGGTTCACCTGCGGGTACGGCGGTTCTTCTGCACTTTGGCCAGCTGCGCACGCAAGATCTACGCCGAGCAGATCGAGGGGCTGCCCCTGCGGCACAGCCGGGACATCTGGCTGATCCGCCGGATGCTGGAGGCGGTGGGCCTGGCGTTAAGTGGCGGGCCGGGGTCCAGCTGACCGGCCGGGTCGTTCCCAAGTGGGCCGGATGGTGTTGCTACGCCTGATCCGTGCCCTGCCCGAGCCACCCGCACCGTCGCCCACCGTGCTGGGCGGCCTTCCCCGGTGGCCGGCCACCGGGGAAGGCCGCGAAGACCATGCCGCCGGCACCGTACCCGCCGGTTGTCCGCCCTCAGCTGTGGTCGCGGAGGTAGCGGACCAGCCCGGCCACGTCTTCCGGAACCAGGCGACCGATGGCGCCGCTGGAGTAGACGGCAGTGATCACGGTGCCGTCCGGAGCGAGGACGAACCCGGTCGACTGGAGGTAGCGCCGCTGGTCGGCGGGCGACGGCTCGTTGACGTAGGCCCCTGTCGCCTCGACCACCGCGTCGATGTCGGCGCTGTGCCCGACGGGGAACCCGAGGTGATGCTTCTCGACGAGCTTGCGGCTGGTCTCCTCGTCATCGACGGAGAACGCGGCGACGCGGACATCGAGCGCCCCGAGGGTGTCGCTGGCCCTCTGGAAGGCCGCGAGTTGTGCGTTGCAGTACGGGCACCACGAGCCCCGGTAGATCAGCACCACCCCGAAGCCACCCGCGAGGTCGTCGGGCAGGGAGAGCGAACCTCCCCCCACGGCGGGAACCTGAAGCTTGGGAAAGTGCTGGCCGTTGTTGAGCCGACCCATAGCGGTTTCTCCTTATGCACCAACGCGCCGTAGGCGGCCCAGCCGAAATCCAGTGGACCGCTCGGTCCAACATATATCTCCATAACTGGACTAGCAAGTCCAGTTGCTGCTAGCATCGACGCTGTGACATCTGTGCAGCAGGCGGCGAAGTTGACGGCTCGGGGCGCGGCGACCAAGGCCCGCATCGTGACGGCCGCAGCCGACCTGATGCTCGAGCGCGGCGCCGCTGGCACGACGCTGGACGACGTCCTGGCGGCGAGCGGGACCAGCAAGTCACAGCTGTACCACTATTTTGGCAACAAGGATGATCTGATCCGGGCGGTCGTGCGGCATCAGGCGCAGCGAATCCAGCAGGACCAGCGCCCCGAGTTGGACGCGCTGGACTCCCTCGCCGGCCTGGCCCGCTGGCGGGACAAGATCGTCGCAGCTCAGGCCGCGCACGATCAGGTGGGCGGATGTCCGCTCGGCTCGCTGGCCAACGAACTTGCCGGCGGTGACCAGCAAACCCGCAGCGTACTGCAGGAGTGCTTCGCGGAATGGGAGGCTCCGCTACGGGCCGGGCTCACCGCCATGCGTGACCGAGGAAGCCTGTCGCCGGAAGCCGATCCGGCCGCCCTCGCCGAAGCGATCATGGCCGCGCTCCAGGGCGGGTTGCTGCTGGCCAAGACGCACCGCAGCAGTCGTCCGCTCGCTCGGGCCCTGGACATGGCCATCGCCCATGTCCACAGCCTCGCCACCGCCTCTCCGGCATGACCGGTTAACGGCCGGACCCGGCGAACTCAAGTTCTGACTGGCCTGCCGGAGTCGGTCGGCGGCACCATCTTTCTGCGAGTTCATCCGGCAGCCGATGCGGGCCGCATCTGTGACGCCGAGTTCCGGCCCGGTTTGGCGGCGCAGACGATGGCGCCGATTCCAGAGCACGGGGAGCCGGTGGAGGTCGAGCTCGGACCGGGCACCGAAACGTTCACCTCGGTCATCCAGCAACGCCTCGGTGGTCGCGGCCGGCATCTCGCGATCGAGCTGAACGAGCGGTTGGCGGCGAGGCTCGCCCGCCGCTTCCCGAAGGTCGAGGTGCTGTGCGCGGACGCCGCCGCCCTCCCGAACTGCTCGACGAACACGGCGCCCGGCCGGCCGACGTCATCGTCAGCGGACCGCCCTGGGTCGCCTTCCCCGGGCAGCGGCCCGACGATCATTGCCAGCGATGACAGCCCGTCCGGCATGGGCGGCGAGTTGCTGGGCGCGTGTCTGGCGTTGCTGGTCGGAGTGGTCGGCGTGATGCTGCTCGACCGACAGCCGGCCCGCCGTCTCATCGCGGTCGTGCTGGCCGCCGGCCGCCCACGGCATCGCGCCTGGATTCGGGTGCGGGCGCCGATGCTGGCGCAACTCTGCCTTCTGCGCACGTAGGAGAAGCCTGCCCACCGCCCCTGATCGCCGCTCGGCGCAATGCACGGTGCCGCCGGTAACGGCCGCGCGGTTACGGCGCGCGCCGCCCGGCGGCGACGAGGCGACCAGACCGGTGAACGCGAAGGCGGTCAGCACGACGAATCCGGGGTGGAAGCCGGCGGATCCCGTCGCCAAGGCTCCAGGCGAGCCCGGCGGTGGTTCCCAGCCTGCGCGCCGCGTTGCTCACTTCTTCGGCGGTGCCGGCCTGCCGGTCTGGGGCCGCCGAGAGCAGCAGCGTCCTCGTGGGCGCGCCGCGCCGACCCCGATCTCAACCGGATCGGCGCGGTACATCTGGTGGAGGACATGCGCCGGCACCGCCGGGCGTGGATCGTCGCTGGCGAGCGGCTGCACCCGGGCGAGTACGCCCACCGGTGGCCCGCCGTCGCGGTGGCGTTCGCCGTGCTGCGCGACACCAAGCTCAACGTGCACCCCTCCGCCCCAGGGCGCAATGCCGTTCAGATAGGGCATCGGTGCAGGTCAGCGTGCCGGGCTGACGGGTGACGTCGAGGGTCGGTACGGTTGCCGGTCGTGATGCCACAGGCGGTGCTCTCGGGACGGTTGACTGACCACATT
>NZ_QGKS01000305.1 GCF_003172935.1 Micromonospora sicca
GGGAAGTGCGACGCCCCGCCCTGCCCCCGGCCGCGCGGGGCGTCGGTGGTGCGGGGCGTCAGCCGAGGTGGACGGCGGGGTAGAGGGGGAAGCCGGCCAGCAGGTCGCTGGCCTGCTTGCTGACCTTGTCGGCCAGGGCCGGGTCGAGGACGTACTTGGCCTTGGACTCGCCCGACGTGGTCTGGCTGAGCACGGTGTGGATCAGCTCGGCGGTCTGGTCCATCTCGGCGGTGCCGAGACCGCGGCTGGTCAGCGCCGGGGTGCCGATCCGGATGCCCGAGGTGTACCAGGCGCCGTTCGGGTCCTGCGGGACCGAGTTGCGGTTGGTGACGATGCCCGAGTCGAGCAGCGCCTGCTCGGCCTGCCGGCCGGTGAGGCCGTAGCCGGTGACGTCGATGAGCACCAGGTGGTTGTCGGTGCCGCCGGTGACCAGCTTGGCGCCCCGGCGGGTCAGCCCCTCGGCGAGCGCCTGGGCGTTGTCGACGATCCGCTGGGCGTAGTCGGCGAAGTCGGGGCGGCGGGCCTCGGCCAGGGCGACCGCCTTGGCGGCCATCACGTGCGGCAGCGGACCGCCGAGCACCATCGGGCAGCCCCGGTCGACCTGGTCGGCCAGCTCCGGCCCGCAGAGCACCATGCCGCCCCGCGGGCCGCGCAGCGACTTGTGGGTGGTGGTGGTGACGATGTGCGCGTGCGGCACCGGGTCGAAGTCGCCGGTGAAGACCTTGCCGGCGACCAGCCCCGCGAAGTGCGCCATGTCGACCATGAAGGTCGCGCCCACCGAGTCGGCGATCTCCCGCATGATCCGGAAGTTGACCTTCCGCGGGTACGCGGAGTAGCCGGCCACCAGGATCAGCGGTTTGAACTCGCGGGCCGCCTCGGCCACCTTGTCGTAGTCGACCAGGCCGGTGGCCGGATCGGTGCCGTAGCTGCGCTGGTCGAACATCTTGCCGGAGATGTTCGGCCGGAAGCCGTGGGTGAGGTGACCGCCGGCGTCCAGCGACATGCCCAGCATCCGCTGGTTGCCCAGCTCGCGGCGCAGCGCGAACCAGTCCGCCTCGGTGAGGTCGTTGACCTGGCGTACCTGGGCCTTCTTCAGGGCGGGGGACTCGACGCGATCGGCCAGGATCGCCCAGAACGCGACCAGGTTGGCGTCGATGCCGGAGTGCGGCTGCACGTACGCGTGGGCGGCGCCGAACAGCTCCCGCGCGTGCTCGGCGGCGAGCGCCTCGACCGTGTCGACGTTCTGGCAGCCGGCGTAGAAGCGACGCCCCACGGTGCCCTCGGCGTACTTGTCGCTGAACCAGTTGCCCATGGCCAGCAGGGTGGCCGGAGAGGCGTAGTTCTCGCTCGCGATGAGCTTGAGGGACTCGCGCTGGTCGGCCAGCTCCGCCCCGATGGCGTCGGCCACCCGCGGCTCGACGGCCCGGATCACCTCGAGCGCGCTGCGGAAGGCGGTGGATTCGGCGTTCAGCGACATGCGACCTCCTGGTGACGTGCGGAAGGCCCAGGCGCTCGGCATGCGTCCTCGTGACGGGACCGCTCCCCGATGGTTCTCCATCCCCACGCGCCAGTAACGGCCCGCGCAGATCCTACCGGGTCCGCCGGGGGTGGCCCGGTCCACCTCGGCAACCCGTCGGCGTGGCGCGGCCGGCTCGAGCCAGCCTCGACCGCCGCACCGGTCGCGTCCCCCGTGGGCGCGGCGGCGGACCCTAGGATCGACGGATGGTGGGGGAGGACGACGGGGCGCTGCTCGCCATCAGCGACCTGCACGTCCGGCACGCCGACAACCGCGCCGTCGTCGAGGCGCTGCGCCCGGAGTCGCCGCGGGACTGGCTGCTGGTGGCCGGCGACGTCGGCGACACGGTGGCCCAGGTGGAATGGGCGCTCGACCTGCTCAGCCGGCGCTTCGCCCGGGTGGTCTGGGCCCCGGGCAACCACGAGCTCTGGACGCCGCCGGCCGACCCGGTCCAGCTCCGCGGTGTCGCGCGCTACCAGCACCTGGTCGACCTCTGCCGCCGCCTCGGCGTGCTCACCCCGGAGGACCCGTACCCGGTGTGGCGCGGTCCGGGCGGGCCGGCGCTGGTGGCGCCGCTGTTCCTGCTGTACGACCACAGCTGGCGCCCGGACGGCCTGGACACCCCGGAGGCGGCGCTGGCGGAGGCGTACCGGACCGGGGTGGTCTGCACCGACGAGGTCCTGCTGCATCCCGATCCGTACCCGAGCCGGGCGGCCTGGTGCGCGGACCGGGTGGCGACGACGGCGGCCCGGCTCGCCGCGCGGGACCCGGCGCTGCCGACGGTGCTGGTCAACCACTTCCCGCTGGTCCGCGAGCCGACCCGGGTCCTGCGCCATCCGATCTTCGCGCAGTGGTGCGGCACCGAGGCAACCGCCGACTGGCACCGGCGCTTCGCCGCCGCCGCGGTGGTCTACGGCCACCTGCACATTCCCCGGACGACCTGGCACGACGGGGTCCGGTTCGAGGAGGTGTCGGTGGGCTATCCGCGCGAGTGGAAGCAGCGGTCCCGGCCGCCGGGCGTCCTGCGCCGCATCCTGCCCGCCCCGGAGGGGACCCCGCCGACGGCGTGGTGACACAGGTCGGGGCCCGACCGACGGCCGGGCCCCGGGGCAGTCGCGTGGGTCAGGCGGTGGCGGCGTCCAGCTGGCTCTTGCGGGCCTTCGGGTCATCCGGGGTGCGCGGGGCATCCTTGCGCATCGCGATCATCCGCTCACCGATCTCCTGGAGCTGGTTGCGGCCGAGCGCCTCCCGCACCTTGGGGAACCACTCCTGCTCCTCCTCCTCGACGTGGTGCTCGACGTTCTCGATCAGCACCGTCGTCTTGGCGACGAAGCGCTCGTCGGAGGCGTCCATGGCGGCCAGCTCCGCACAGAGCAGGTCCGCCACGTGGTGCTCCTCGTACGACTCGAGGATGTCGTCCTCGAGGTCCGGCAGGAGCTTGCGGACCTCCGGATACATCACCTCGTTCTCCAGGTAGGTGTGCACCGTCAGGGCTTCGAGGATCTGGTTCACCAGCTCCTGGCGCCGGCTGGCCGGGCCGTCCTCGGCCTTCTGGAACTCCCGGAAGAGGCGGCGCATCTCCTTGTGGTCCTCTTTGAGCAGCACGATGGCGTCGGTGGACACCGGTACCTCCTTGGGGGTTGGGCTGACGGATGATCCCCTACCCCCGACATGAGCTGCGAAAACGGATGGGGCCCGGCGATGTTCCGCCGGGCCCCACCACAGGTCGTGCTGTGCCGCAGCTACTTCACCGCGTTGTACGCGTCGACCATGCCCGCGCCGTAGAACGAGTTGCGCTCCCCGCCGGAGCAGGTCGCGTTGTAGGCCGTCGGACCGTCCGGGTGCAGCGGCGCCGGGTTGTAGACGCCGTCCGGGCAGGACTGCGCCACCGACGACTGCTCCAGGAACGACGCCAGCTGGCCCGGGGTCATCCCCGGGTGGGCCGACAGCGCCAGCGCCGCGACGCCGGCGGCGTGCGGGCCGGACATCGACGTGCCCTGCTTGTAACCCCAACCGTTGGTCTTCGTGACCGGGTTGAAAGTCGTCGACAGGACCTGGTCGGTGGTGGTCCCCCGGACACCGGCGGTGCGGAACCGGCTGTCACCACCGGGTGCGGTGACGTCGACAACCCCCAGGCCGTACGAGGAGTAGTAGCTCTTCGCACCGGTCGGGCCCACCGCCGAGACGGTCACCACGCCCGGGGCCTCGGCCGGCAGGTCGAGGCAGGCGTTGGTGAGGTTCTCCCGAGCCTCCGGCGTCCCGTCGTCCGGGCTGCCGAAGTCCGAGAGCTTGTGGGCCAGGTCGTAGTTGGAGTTGCCCGCGGACGCCACGTTCAGCACGCCCTTGGACTGCGAGTAGCGGATGGCCCGCTGCACGGCCTGCCACACCGGACGCTGGCGCGCGTCGTTGCGGCAGTTCAGCTCCCACGGGTCGATGTAGTAGCTGTTGTTGGTCAGCTGCATCCCGTGGGTGGCGGCCCACATGAACCCGCAGACCGCAGCCTCCGGGTAGATGAAGCCGCCGTCGTTGACCACCTTGACGGCGGCGACCTTGACGCCCGGCGCGATGCCGGTCACGCCGACGCCGTTGACGGCGGCGGCGATGGTGCCGGCTACGTGGGTGCCGTGGTCGCTGGTGGTCGGGTTCCACGCCGTCTCGGAGGTGTCGACGACACCGCCGAGGCAGGACGTGCTCTTGTCCTTGGCGATCTGGGTCGCCAGGTCCGGGTGGGTGCTCGAGATGCCGCTGTCCAGCACGCCGACGACGACGTTCGAGCTACCGGCGTTGACCGCGTGGGCCTGCGGGACGTGGATCATGTCCATGTCCCACTGCTGACCGTAGAGCGGCTCCTTGGTCGGGTCGCCGGTGGCGCTGGCGACATCGGCCGCGGAGACCTCGACGGTCTCACCCTCGTCGAGGGCGGTGCCCAGGCCGGCGGTGGACGCGACCGAGTCGACGCCCGCGCCCGCCACCTGGGTGGCGAAGTCCGGGTTGGTCGACCGGACGACGAGCACGCCGATCTGGTCGTAGTTGGCCACCACGGTGCCCTTGGCGGCCGCCACCCGGGCGGCCGCCTTCTCGGTGTTGGCGCCCTGCGGGGCGAGGACCAGGAACGTGGTGTCCGGTCCGGCGGCCGCCGCCGGTGCCAGCCCGCCGGTGACGGCGAGACCGACGCCGAGCGTCACGGCGGACGCGGCGGCCAGTGTCTTGCGACGGAGGTTCTTCACACAGACTCCCAGGGGGCCGTTCCGGCCGGGTCGCACTCCCTGGCGGGGAGCGGACCGGCGGGAAGCGGGCCGGCTGCCCGCTTCCGAGAGTTCAGCGTAGGGAGATGGTGTGTTGTTACACACACCCGAACGGACGAACAACAACCGTCAGACGGTGGCCAACGTTTGGGGGATCTCGTCGAGCAGCTCACGGGCGAGGAAGCCGATCCGGCCGTAGCGGGGGGCCAGCCGTTGGCCGCTGACCGCGTGCGCGAACGCGGCCCAGCAGGCGGCCTGCGCCGGTTGCGCGCCGCGGGAGAGCAGGCCGGCGAGCAGCCCCGCGCGTACGTCGCCGCTGCCCGACGTGCCCAGCCCGGCGTCGCCGCTCTCCTCCCGCCAGCCCCGCCCGTCCGGGGTGGCGATGTGCCCGTACAGGGAGACCACCGTGTCGTAGCGGCGGGCCACCTCGGCCGCCTCGGCGTCCAGGTCGTCGCCGAGGTCCCGGTCGAGCAGGTGTTGGGCCTCGGTGAGGTTCGGGGTGAGCACCACCGGACGGCCCGAGCCGACCAGCAGGTCCGGCGCGTGGCTGAGCGCGCCGAGGGCGTACGCGTCGAACACCAGGGGCGTCTCCGGCCCGGCGGCGCCCAGCACCAGGTCCAGCAGCCCGCGGGTGGCGTCGATGTCCTTGAGGCCGGGGCCGACGGCCACCACGTCGGCGTCGGCCACGAGGTCGGCCAGGAGGCCGCCGGGACCGCCCGCGACCGCCCCGTCGGAGGTCTCGGGCAACCCCACCACCAGCGCCTCCGGCACCTGGATGCTCAACGCGGTGGCGGTGGACTCGGCCGTGGCCAGTTGGAGCACGCCGGCGCCGGCGCGCAACGCCGCCACCCCGGCCAGCAGCACCGCGCCGGGAGTGAACCGGGAGCCGCCGACGACGAGCACCCTGCCCCGGTGCTCCTTGCCGCCGGTCGGCACCGGCAGCGCCCAGTCCCGCAGCAGCGCGGGGGTGATGACCGGAGTGTCAGACCGGTTCGGCATGGACCTCGTCCTCCCTGGTCGGCCGCGCGCCCTGCCGATGCAGGTGGGCGACCTCGTTGAACCCGTCCGGGACCAGCCGGCCGTCGGCGCCCGCCGACCAGCCGGTCACCGAGCAGTTGGCGATGACGTGCTCCCGGGTGAGCGCCATCAGCTCCGCCTCGGTGAGCCCCTCCACCAGGTAGCGCAGCAGGAAGACCAGCGCGTCGTGGCCGAACAGCAGCACCCGGCGGTCCGGGTGGTCGCGGCGCAGGTCGCCGAGGAGGGTACGCAGCCGCAGCGCCACGTCCGTCCACGACTCGCCGCCGGGCGGGCGGTAGTAGAACTTGCCCAGCCGGGTCCGGCGGTCCGCCTCGGCCGGGAACCGCTGGCGCACGCCGTACGGGGTCAGGCCGTCGAGGATGCCCAGTTCCCGGTCGCGCAGCCGCTCGTCCCGGTTGACCGGGATCCCGGTGCCGGCCAGCGCCAGCTCGGCGGTCCGCACCGCCCGCAGGTACGGCGACACCACCGCCACGTCGGGACGGCGTGCCTCGGGCAGGCCGGCGAGCCAGCGACCGGTGGCGCGGGCCTGCTCTTCCCCGGTGGTCGACAGCGGCACGTCCGCGTCCCGGTGGGTCAGGTCGATCAGCTCGGCCCCGGAGGCCTCCGCCTGGGTGGCCGCGACGTTCGCCGTGCTCTCGCCGTGCCGCACGATCCAGAGCGTTGCCAGTTCCGCCATGCGGCCTCCGGTACCCGGGCCCCCGCCCGGGTAACCGCACCGGTCGCCGGTCGGCCTGCGGGTGCGTGAACGTTCGGCGGGCGGGTAAGCGCTGGCTCCACGCGAAGCCGAGACATGGGGAGGTACGCCGTGGCGACGATGATCAGCGAGAAGGTCAGTGTGGTCAAGGACAAGAACTACGACCTGATCCACACCATCCAGCTCTCGCTGGAACACGTCTGGCGAATGGAGACGTACATCGCCGACGCCGAGGAACGGGGTGACAGCGAACTGGCCACCTGGTTCCGCAAGATGCAGGAGAACAACCGCAAGGCCGCCGACCAGGGCAAGAAGATGCTCATGGAGCGGATGCAGAAGGAAAACGGCTAGACCGGACGTACGGCGACCGGCGGGCGGGTGTGCCCGCCGGTCGCCGCGAAATGTCGGCGGGTCCGCCCGCCGGCGTCCTGCTCGTCGCCTGACAAGTCCCCCGGCGGGTGGACCGGCGTCGTACGGTGTGAGGCGTGGCGACCACGGCGGCCGAGGAGATCCGGGTGGGGGAGCGGCTGGTCCGCGTCTCCAGCCCCGACAAGCCGTACTTCCCGGAGCGCGGACTGACCAAGCTGGACGTGATCCAGTATTTCCTCGCCGTCGGCGACGGCATTCTGCGCGCGCTTCGGGACCGTCCGACCATGCTGGAGCGCTGGCCCCGCGGCGTCTTCGAGGGGGCGAAGATCGCCACCCGGCAGACCAACCGGGGTGACGCCTTCTACCAGAAGCGGCTGCCGGCCGGCGCGCCCGACTGGGTGCGGACCGCGCACCTCACCTTCCCCAGCGGGCGGACCGCGGACGAGGTGGCCCCGACCGAGCTGGCGGTGGTGATCTGGGCGGCGAATCTCGGCACTCTCCGGTTCCATCCGTGGCCGGTCTCGGCGGCCGACGTGGAACATCCCGACCAGCTCCGCATCGACCTCGACCCGATGCCGGGCGTCGACTTCGCGCAGGTGGTCCCGGTCGCGCACGAGGTGCGGGCGTTCCTCGACGAGCTGGGGCTGGTCGGCTACCCGAAGACCACCGGCGGGCGCGGCCTGCACGTCTACCTGTCGATCGAGCCGCGCTGGAGCTTCGGCGAGTGCCGGCGGGCGGTGTTGGCGCTGGGCCGCGAGATGCAGCGCCGGCTGCCCGACCTGGTCACCACCACCTGGTGGCGGGAGCAGCGGGACCGGCCGGTCTTCGTGGACTACAACCAGATGGCCCGGGACCACACCGTGACCTCGGCGTACTCGATCCGGCCCACGCCGGCGGCGCTGGTCTCCGCGCCGCTGGACTGGTCGGAGCTGGACGACGCGCGGCCCGAGGACTTCGACGTGCTCAGCATGCCGGGCCGGTTCGCGGAGCGGGGTGATCCGCACGCCGGCCTGGACGAGCGCCGCTTCTCCCTGGCGCCGCTGCTGGAGCTGGCCGACCGGGAGGGCGTGGCGGCCCCGCCGGAGCGCTGACGCCCGGGCCGTGTCTCAGGCCCTGGTTCGCCGCCGGCCTCGTGGATGAGGCCTCCGAGCACCGTTCAGGTGCCCATACCCCGGCTCAGGCCTGCGCCGCCAGCCGGCCGGCCGCCGACAACCGCTCGATCACCGCCCGGTGCGGAACGGCGCAACTGGTGTTACCACGCCCACTGGTGGTGGTGGCGGTGAAGAGCGAGTTGAGTAGCGCTTCCTCGACCGCGTCCATGACGGCGGTGAAGACTGGGTTGATCTCCCCGTCGGGGATTGGTGGCTGGTCCGGCTGTGCCGTGCTGAACGCGATCGCGTAGTCGCCGCTGGCGTTGCTGTAGGACGCCCCGACCCGGCCCATGGCGAAGACCGCCCGTCGGGCGAGCCGCCCGAGCTGTCGCGCGTCCAGGGGCGCGTCGGTGGCCACCACGATCATGCATGAGTTGCCGGGTGGTTCGGTCCGGTCGGCGTCCGGGATCAGCTCATCGACCGGCAGCGGGACTCCGAGGGCGGTCAGGACTCCGCCGAAGTTGGACTGGACGAGGGCGCCGACGGTCGCCGGGCGGTCGGCCACCCGTACGGCCCTGGACGAGGTGCCGATGCCGGCCTTGAAGCCCAGGGCCGTGGTGCCGGTGCCGGCCCCGACGCAGCCCTCCGCCGGCGGTTCGCCGGATGCCCGGGTGATGGCGGCGAGCACGTGTTCTTCGGTGATCGGGCGACGGCGGATGTCCGAGAGATGCCCGTCGTTGGTTTCTCCTACCAGTGGGTTGAACGACAGGTCGCCCGGCCGGCGGTCCATCAGGTACCCCAGCAGCGCGTCCGCAGCCCGGAACACGGACAGCGTGCCGGTCAGGAGGACGGGTGACTCCAGTACGCCGAGTTCGTCCACCTGGGTCGAGCCGACGAGTTTCCCGTGGCCGTTGCCGGAGTACACGGCGGCCGGCAGGGTCCACCGTCCGGGGCCGAGTTGGCTCGGTACGACGGCGGTGACACCGGTGTGCAGGTCGGCGCCGTCGTCGATGGTGGTGTGCCCGACCAGGATCCCCGCGACATCGGTGATCGCGTTGTGCCGCCCGGTGGACAGCGGGCCCACGACGACCCCGAGGTCGCGGGCACGGCAGCGCTGCTCATTCATGGTGCTCCTGTCGTTGTTTCAGTCCGGCGGTGCTGGGATCGTTGCGGAATCTGGCCGGTCGAGTGTGGTGTTATCCGCACGACGAGGACCACGACAACATCCAGGGTGGGGTCGCGCTCATCGCGGACGCTTGAGGTCAAACCCCACTTCTGCTCCACGCGCCGCCATCGCACCCGAGGTGCCGCCTACTCCCAGGGGCTCTGCGTGCCGTCGAACTCCTCGAAGACCAGCCAGGTGCGCGTCGACAGCACCCCGGCGATGCTCTGCACCCGCTCCAGCACCACGTCCCGCAGCGTGGCGTTGTCCGGCGCCCGGACCAGCGCGAGCACGTCGTGCTCGCCGCTGAGCAGGGCGACGTGTTCGACGTAGCGGACCTGGGCCAGCTCGGCGGAGACCTCCCGCCAGGTGTTCTGCTCGATGGTCAGCGCGATGTACGCCGACGTGCCCAGCCCGGCCGGCTCCGGCGCGACCTGGGCCCGGAACCCGGTGAGCACGCCGTCCCGCAGCAGGCGCTCCACCCGGGCGTACGCGTTCGTCCGCGAGACGTGCACCCGTTCGGCCAGGGTACGGATGGACAGCCGCCCGTCCCGGACCAGCTCGTCCAGGATTCGCCGGTCGACCTCGTCGAGCGGCCCGGCCGAACGTCCCGTTCCGCCCGCCTCGCCCGGTGCCGGGGTGGTCTCCTGGCTCATGAATCGCTCCTCGGCTCACCATTCGTCCCACGTTCACCGGGGATCTTGAGTCAATCATCCAACAGCAGGAGCATAGGGCCACCACACGTCCAGGAGGTCCCCGCCGTGACGACCACACCCCAGGCGGTCCGCAGGGCATCCCCGCGCACCCGCCGGCCGGCCACCCCGGCCGCACCCGACCCGACGGCCGGCCTGCTGCCGACGGCCGAGCCGGTCCGACTGCTGAACCCGGACGGCACCCCGCTGCCGCCTCGCGCCGACTACCCCGAGCCGTCGGTCGAGGCGCTGCGCGAGATGTACCGCCGGATGGTCGTCGGCCGCCGCTTCGACGTCCAGGCCACCGCCCTGACCAAGCAGGGCCGGCTCGCCGTCTACCCGTCCTCCCGGGGACAGGAGGCCTGCCAGGTCGGCGGGGTGCTCGCCGTCCGCGACACCGACTGGGTCTTCCCCACCTACCGCGAGTCGATGGCACTGACCGCCCGGGGCATCGACCCGGTCGAGGTGCTCACCCTGCTGCGCGGCGACTGGCACTGCGGCTACGACCCGACGCGGGTGCACACCGCGCCGCAGTGCACCCCGCTGGCGACCCAGTGCGTGCACGCCGCCGGGCTCGCCTACGGCGAGTCCTACCAGGGCCGGGACACCGTCGCGCTGGCCTTCATCGGCGACGGCGCGACCAGCGAGGGCGACTTCCACGAGGGGGTCAACTTCGCCGCCGTGTTCAAGGCCCCGGTCGTCTACTTCGTGCAGAACAACAAGTACGCGATCAGCGTCCCGCTGTCCCGGCAGACCGCCGCGCCGAGCCTGGCGTACAAGGGCGTCGGCTACGGCGTGCCCAGCGAGCAGGTCGACGGCAACGACCCGGTGGCCGTGCTCGCCGTGCTCACCCGCGCGGTCGAGCACGCCCGCTCCGGCCGAGGGCCGTTCCTGGTGGAGGCGCACACCTACCGGATGGAGGCGCACACCAACGCCGACGACGCCAGCCGGTACCGGGACCCCGACGAGGTCGAGGCGTGGCGCGACCGGGACCCGGTGGCCCGCCTGGAGACCTACCTGCGGGCCCGCGGCGTGCTCGACGACGCCGCCGTCGACGCGATCGCCGAGGAGGCCGAGGCGTACGCCGCGGACCTGCGCGAGCGGATGAACGCCCAGCCCACCGTCGACCCGCTCAGCCTCTTCGAGCACGTCTACGCCGAGCCGACCCCGCAGCTGGTCGAGCAGCGCGAGCAGGTCCGCGCCGAGCTGGCCGCCGCCCGCGACTCAGAGGGGGACGCCTGATGGCCACCATGACCATGGCGAAGGCGCTCAACGCCGCGCTCGCCGACGCGATGCTCGACGACGACCGGGTGGTCGTCTTCGGCGAGGACGTCGGGCAGCTCGGCGGCGTCTTCCGGATCACCGACGGGCTCCAGGCCCGCTTCGGCGACAAGCGCTGCTTCGACACCCCGCTCGCCGAGGCCGGCATCGTCGGCTTCGCCGTCGGCCTGGCCATGTCCGGGCTGCGCCCGGTGGTCGAGATGCAGTTCGACGCGTTCGCGTACCCGGCGTTCGAGCAGATCGCCTCGCACGTGGCGAAGCTGCGCAACCGCACCCGTGGCGCGCTCAGCGTGCCGATCGTGATCCGGGTGCCGTACGCCGGCGGCATCGGCGGGGTCGAGCACCACTGCGACTCCTCCGAGGCGTACTACGCGCACACCCCCGGCCTGAAGGTGGTCACCCCGGCCACCGTCGAGGACGCGTACTCGCTGCTGCGCACGGCGATCGACGACCCGGACCCGGTCGTCTTCATGGAGCCGAAGAAGCTCTACTTCTCCAGCGCCGAGGCGGAACTGCCGGCGCGCACCGCGCCGTTCGGCACGGCCGTCGTACGCCGGGCCGGCACCGACGCCACCCTGGTGGCGTACGGGCCGGCGGTGCCGGTCGCGCTGGAGGCCGCCGAGGCCGCCCGCGAGGAGGGCTGGGACCTGGAGGTCGTCGACGTCCGCACCATCGTGCCGTTCGACGACGCCACGGTCACCGCCTCGGTACGGAAGACCGGCCGCTGCGTGGTGATCCAGGAGGCGCAGGGCTTCGCCGGGGTCGGCGCGGAGATCGCCGCCCGGGTGCAGGAGCGCTGCTTCCACGCCCTGCACGCCCCGGTGCTGCGGGTGTCCGGCCTGGACATCCCGTACCCGGCCCCGATGCTGGAGCACACCCACCTGCCCTCGGTGGACCGGGTGCTGGACACCGTGGCCCGGCTCCAGTGGGACGACCAGCCCGACCCGCGCTGGCTGCCGCAGGGGAGCGTCGCATGAGCGAGCGTAGCGAGCGAATCATCAGGCACAGCCCGGACGAGGCTCATGCGGATACCGACCGACGGGAGGAATCCGCATGACCACCGTCGAGCGGACGCAGGTCTTCCTCCTGCCCGACCTGGGCGAGGGGCTGAGCGAGGCCGAGATCGTCGAGTGGCGGGTGGCCGTCGGCGACGTGGTGACGGTGGACCAGAGCGTGGTCGAGGTGGAGACCGCCAAGGCGGTCGTGGACGTGCCCTGCCCGTTCGCCGGTCGGGTCGTCGCGCTGCACGGCGCGGCGGGTGAGGTACGCCCGGTCGGCCAGCCGCTGATCACCATCGCGCCGCTGGACGGCGCCGGCCCGGACGGCCGGGAGCCCGCCGGGCACGCCACCTACCGCGAGGAGGAGCGGGCCGGCTCCGGCAACGTGCTGATCGGGTACGGCACCGGCCACGGCGGTTCGGGTCGGCGGCGTCGCCGCCCCCGCCTGGCGCTGGCCCCCGAGCCGGCCGCCGCCGCAC
>NZ_QGKS01000104.1 GCF_003172935.1 Micromonospora sicca
CCGCGCCGGCCGACGCCCCCGAGACCCCGCCGGCCACGCTCTGGGACCGGATGCGGGACGACCCGCAGTACGCCCCGGAGCACCTGGCCCTGGAGGCCGTCCGGCGACTCGGGCCGGAGGCGGCGCAGTGGGCCGCCCGGGAGCGCGCGGAGCGGCCCGACGTCTCCGGCGACGAACTCGCCGACCAGGCGGTCCGCAAGTTCGTCAACCACGCCCGGCTCTCCGGCGCGGTCTCCGGGGCCGCCGGGCTGGCCGGCGCGGTGGTCGACGTGGGCGTGCTGGCCTGGACCCAGGCCCGGCTGGTGCTGCACGTCGCGGCGGCGCACGGCGTCGACCCGGTGCACCCCGACCGGGCCACCGACCTGCTGGTGCTGCAGCGGGTGCACAAGGTCGCCGAGAGCGCCCGGCTCGCCCTCGGGGTGGCCGCCGGGCGGGAACGGGCCGGCGCCCTCTTCGGCATGGCCGGGGAACGCCCGCTGGGCAGGGTGATGCTCCAGCTCGGCGTACGGCTGGCCCAGATGGCCGGGATGCGGGCGGCGAAGCGGGTCGTCGCCAAGGTCGTTCCCGGCGCGGCGATCATCCTCGGCACCTGGGCGAACTCGTCGGCCACCAAGGATCTCGCCGAGCGGGCCCGCGCCCTCTACCGCAACGGCCCGGACGGCCTGCCCCGGCAGCGCCGCCCCTGACCCGGCCACCGCCCCACGTTCCTCCGGACCGCCGGGCCGAGGTGTGCGGCGGGGTGCCGATCAGTCCGACCAGCCGGCGGCCGGCCAGCTCACCTCGGCGAGCCGGTCCTGGCCGGAGGCGTTCGGGTGGAACCAGTCCAGGCTGTTGACCAGGTCCAGGCCGAAGCGGAGCCGGTGCGCCGCGCCGCCGTCCCACCGGCAGCGGGACCCGTACGCCCGGCAGGCCGCGCGGAGCTGGGCGTTGTAGTCGTCGATCCGCTGCCGGAACCGGGTCCGCCGGGCCACCGCGGCGGGCGCCGTCGAGGTCGGGTCGGCCAGCAGCGCCGGGCAGATGCCGTACCCCCAGGCCCGTACCGCCCGGGGCTCGGTGTGCCCCACCTCCCAGAGCCGGTACAGGTCGGGGATGCTGACCACCAGCACCCGCGCCTTGGGCCGGCCCTTGCGCAGCACCCGCAGCCCCCGGTCGAGCTGGTCGCGGAAGGTGGCCACCGGGGTCATCGCGTCGATGCCGCCGTGGCAGGCGTCGTTGGCGCCGATCAGCACCGTGACGTAATCCGCCTGGTCGCGGACCGCCGCGCCGGCCTGCCCGGCCAACGCCGTGGCCCGGGCCCCGGGCGACGCCCGGTCGTACGCCCGCAGCGCGGGGTTGCGCTCGCGCAGCCGCCGGTAGTGGCTCTCCACCCGCAGGCCGTCCCCAGTGGACCAGGAGTTGCGTTCGCAGCTGACCAGCACCAGGCAGGAGGCGAAGCCGCTGGTGATCGAGTCGCCGAGCGCGGACATCACCGCCGGCGCGCCGGGGCGCGCGGAGCCCGACGGGCGCGGCGAGGCGTCGGCCCCGTCGCAGGCGATCGCCACCAGCGCCGCCAGGCAGGCGAGGGCGGCGACCCAGCGTCGAGGCATCACGTCCCCCGTCCGACGGCACAGAGCAACGGCACGGTGACCCTATGCGCGCCGCGCGACGGGGAGCGACTCCTGTCAACTTTCAGGCATTGACAACTGTCGTTAAAGTCTGCGTGCTAACGACCGCTGCGCCAGGGTGCCGGCTGGCCGTGCAGCCACCAGTGCAGGGCCCGGGTGATCCTCGGCAGCACCAGGTAGGGACCGGCGGGTCGAACCAGCCCTCGATGCCGGTCCGCCGCTCCACCCGGGTGTGCTCGACGATGCCCTGGGCCGAGCCGAGCCACCAGTTCCGCTGCGGAGACTCCCCCCACCGGCGCAGCGTCTCGTCGTCGGCGAAGCGGTACATCACGTGCCACTCGGCCGACCCCGGCGCCGCCCTCATCCTCCCCGGAGTCGTCCGCTTCGGCCCGGTCACGGCGCACCGGCGTAACGCAACCCACCGGGGGGGTCGAATCCACCGGATACCCGGCCCGTGGCCGGCAATCACCAGGGCCGCCCGTCTCGCCTGGGGCGGGTGGTCGCCGGCCCGGCGCGGGCCGCAGGTTAGCCGCCACGGGGGCCGGGTAGGTCGGAGAAATGACGCGATCGCAGCCCCGCCGCAGGGTCAACGCCGCCTACAGCGCGCTGAACCTGCGGCTCGTGCTCGCCAGCTTCGGGCTGGTGGCCATGACCGTCTTCGCGGTGGTGGCGTTCTGGGCCGGTGTGGCCTGGCTGGGCGTCGTCTGCGCGGTCCTCGCCGTCGTGGCCGCGGTCGACCTGATCGTCATCCAGCGCCGACGCGCGGCCCGCCACCGCGAGGAGCCGGGCGCGCGGCACTCACTGTTCGAGTGACAGGAGTACGACATGCCCATCGCCACCACCAACCCCGCCACCGGACAGGTGCTCAAGACGTACGACCCGATGTCTGCCGAGCAGCTCGACGCCGCCATCGGGCGGGCCGACCTCGCCTTCCGGGACCTGCACCGCACCACCGTCGCTCAGCGGGCGCAGTGGATGAACGCGGCGGCGGAACTGCTCGCCGCCGAGCGCGACGACACCGCCCGGCTGATGACCACCGAGATGGGCAAGACGTACGCGGCGGCGCAGGCCGAGGTGACCAAGTGCGCCACGGCCTGCCGCTTCTACGCCGCGAATGCCGAACGGATGCTCGCCGACGAGCCGGCCGACGCCGGCGCGGTGAAGGCGAAGCGGGCCGTCGTCCGCTACCAGCCGCTCGGCCCGGTGCTCGCGGTGATGCCGTGGAACTTCCCGCTCTGGCAGGTGATCCGGTTCGCCGCGCCGGCCCTGATGGCCGGCAACACCGGCCTGCTCAAGCACGCCTCGAACGTGCCGCAGACCGCCCTCTACCTGGAGGACGTCTTCCGCCGGGCCGGCTTCGGAGAGGGCGCGTTCACCACCCTGCTGGTCGGCTCGGACGCCGTCGACCGGATCCTCAGCGATCCCCGGGTCCGCGCCGCCACCCTCACCGGCAGCGAGGGCGCCGGCCGCTCGATCGCCCAGATCGCCGGCCGGGAGCTGAAGAAGACGGTGCTGGAACTCGGCGGCAGCGACCCGTTCGTGGTGATGCCCTCGGCCGACCTGGACCGGGCCGCCGAGGTCGCCACCACCGCCCGCTGCCAGAACAACGGCCAGTCCTGCATCGCCGCGAAGCGGTTCATCGTGCACACCGACGTCTTCGACGCCTTCGCCGAGAGGTTCGCCGCGAACATGGCGGCGCTGAAGGTCGGCGACCCGATGGACGGGGGCACCGACGTCGGTCCCCTCGCCAGCTCGCACGGCCGGGACGAGGTGGACGCCCAGGTTCAGGACGCGGTCCAGAACGGCGCCACCATCCTGTGTGGCGGCGAGAAGCCCGCCGGCGACGGCTGGTACTACCCGCCGACCGTGGTCACCGACCTGACCCCGCGGATGCGGATGTGGTCCGAGGAGGTCTTCGGCCCGGTCGCCGGCCTCTACCGGGTCTCCTCCTACGAAGAGGCCATCGAGGTGGCCAACGGCACCAAGTTCGGCCTCGGCTCCAACGCCTGGACCACCGACCCGGCCGAGCAGGAGCGCTTCGCCACCGACCTGGACGCCGGCAACGTCTTCATCAACGGCATGACCACCTCCTTCCCGGAGCTGCCCTTCGGCGGCGTGAAGAACTCCGGATACGGCCGGGAACTGTCCGCCGTGGGCATGCGGGAGTTCTGCAACACCAAGACCGTCTGGGTGGGGGAGGGCGCCGCCTCGGCGGGCGCCGGCGCGCACGCCGAGTAGCCGCGATTGGCCGCACACCGCCATGGGTAGGAGGTGGCCCCATGACGGTGTTCGGCTTCCACGCGTCCCATGAGCAGATCCACCCGGCCCGGCTGCTGGAGGCGGTGGTCCACGCCGAGCGGGCCGGCTTCGACGCCGCCATGTCCTCGGACCACTTCTCGCCGTGGAGCGCCCGGCAGGGGCACTCCGGCTTCGCCTGGTCCTGGCTGGGCGCCGCCCTCCAGGCCACCAACCTGTCCTTCGGCGTGGTCAACGCGCCCGGGCAGCGGTACCACCCGGCGATCATCGCGCAGGCCATCGGCACCCTCGGCGCGATGTACCCGGGCCGGTTCTGGGCGGCGCTCGGCACCGGCGAGGCGAGCAACGAGCACATCACCGGGGACGGCTGGCCGCGCAAGGACGTCCGCGCCGCGCGGCTGCGCGAGTGCGTCGACGTGATCCGGGCACTCCTCGCCGGGGAGGAGGTCAGCCACGACGGGCTGATCCGGGTCGACCGGGCGAAGCTGTGGACCCGCCCGGAGCAGCCTCCGGCGCTGATCGGCGCGGCGGTCAGCGTGGCCACCGCGCGCTGGTGCGCCGAGTGGGCCGACGGCCTGATCACCGTCAACGCGCCCGTCCACCACCTCCGCCGGATGATCGACGCGTACCGGGACGCCGGCGGCCGGGGGCCGCTGCACCTCCAGGCGCACCTGAGCTGGGCGCCCGACCAGGCCGAGGCCGAGGCCGTCGCGTACGACCAGTGGCGCAGCAACGTCTTCGCCCCGCCGGTCTGCTGGGACCTGGAGCTGGCCGAGCACTTCGACGTCGTCTCCGCGGACGTGCCGCTGGAGAAGGTCACCTCGACCGTCAACGTCTCCGCCGACCTGGGCCGGCACGTCGGCTGGCTGGAGGAGTACCTGGCGCTCGGCTTCGACCAGATCGCCCTGCACCACGTCGGGCAGGAGCAGCGGGCGTTCATCGACGCCTTCGGCGCCGAGGTGCTGCCGAAACTCCGCACGGCCGCCTGATCACCGGGGCCCGCCGCGACCCCTAGGCTCGTACCCCATGGAAGCTCTGTTCGAGGTCGTGGTCTTCCTCGCGATCGCCACCTTCGGCGCGGCGCTGGCCCGCCGGTTGGGCCTGCTCGCGCCGATCCTGCTGGTCGTGCTCGGCCTCGCGCTGTCCTTCCTGCCGTTCTTTCCGCAGGTGCGGCTGGACCCGGAGCTGGTGCTGGTTGGCATCCTGCCGCCGCTGCTCTACGTGGCGGCCCTGGACACGTCGGTGCCGGCGTTCAAGCTCAACCTGCGGCCGATCCTGCTGCTCGCGGTGGGACTGGTGCTGTTCACCGCCTTCGTCGTCGGCACCGTCGTGCACCTGCTCCTGCCCGACGTGCCGTACTCGATCTGCCTGGCCCTCGGCGCGGTGGTGGCGCCGCCCGACGCGGTGGCCGCCACCGCGGTGGCCCGGAAGGTCGGACTGCCCCGCCGGATCGTCACCATCCTGGAGGGGGAGAGCCTGGTCAACGACGCCACCGCGCTGGTGCTGCTCCGGGTCGCCATCGTCTCGGCCACCGTGACCGGCGGCGGGGTGGGCTTCGGTGACGTGGCCCGCGAGGTGCTGGTCGCCACCGGCGGCGGCATCCTGATCGGACTGCTCGGCGTCGTCGTCTTCGGCTACCTGCACAAGCGGACCACCGACGCGGTGCTGGACAACGCGCTGTCGCTGATCGTGCCGTTCGCGGTCGTCTTCGCCGCCGAGGAGATCCACGCCTCCGGGGTGGTCGCCGTGGTGGTGACCGGGCTGGGCATCGGCCACAAGCTGCCGCTGCTGATGTCGGCCGCCTCCCGGCTCCAGGTCGCCGCGTTCTGGCGGCTGATCCGGTTCCTGCTGGAAGGGCTGGTCTTCCTCCTGGTCGGCCTGCAACTGCGGGAGGTGGTCCGGGACCTCGACGAGCCCTTCGGCTTCCTGGCCGGGATCACCGTGGCGGTGCTGCTCGCCGTCTTCCTGACCCGGTTCGTCTGGCTCTTCCCGGCCACCTACCTGGCCCGGCTGATGCCCCGCGTCCGGCGCCGGGACCCGGTGCCGCCGGTGCAGGTCCCGATCGTCATCGGCTGGGCCGGGATGCGCGGCGTGGTCACCCTCGCCGCGGCGCTCGCCCTGCCGATCACCCTGGCCGAGGGGCGGCCGTACCCGCGGCAGCTCTTCATCTGGCTGGCGTTCGCGGTGATCGTGGTCACCCTGGTCGCCCAGGGCGCCACCCTGCCGGCCGTCGCCCGGCGGTTGAAGCTCCCGGCGGACGACCCGGTGCAGGACGCGCTCTCCGCCGCCGCCGTGCAACAGCAGGCCAGCCGCGCCGCCCGGGAACGCCTCGACGAACTGGCCGACGGGGCGCCGCCCGCCGTCGTCGAGCGGCTGCGCGGGCTGGTGCAGAGCCGCACCAACCTGGCCTGGGAACGGCTGGGGGGCACCGAGCGGGAAACCCCGTCCCAGGCGTACGGTCGGCTGCGGCAGGAGATGATCGACGCCGAGCGGGAGGTCTTCCGGGCCGCCCGCGACTCCGGGAAGATCCCCGAGGAGGTGCTGGTGCGCGCCTACCGGGACCTGGATCTGGAGGAATCGTTGCTGCGTCAGGAGAACGACGAGTGAGCCGCCGAGTCGAGCGGGAGGATGACCGATGAGCTGTCAGCATCTGGCCGAGCCAGGGGCGGCCGAACCGAAGAACACCGGCGAGTGCCCGGACTGCGTGGCCGTCGGCAACGCGGACTGGGTGCACCTGCGGGGCTGCCTGACCTGCGGGCACGTCGGCTGCTGCGACTCCTCGCCGCTCCAGCACGCGACGAAGCACTTCGAGTCCACCGGGCACCCGGTGATGCGTTCGATCGAGCCGGGGGAGGCGTGGCGCTGGTGCTTCGTCGACGAGGAGATCGGCTGACGGGCGTGCCCGTCGACGTCGAGGTGTGAGCGCTCAGTCGAGGCGGCGGGCGAGGACCTGACCGGGCCAGGGCTCCCGGCCCGGGCGCACGACCGTGAACGGCTCGGTGGCGGTGAAGCCGCAGCCCTCGTAGAAGCGCACCAGCGCCCGGTCGTCCCCGCCGTAGCAGTCCACCCGCAGCAGCCCCAGCCCGCGCGCCCGGGCCAGCTCCGCGGCGTGGTCCAGCAGCCGCGCCCCGACCCCCAGGCCGGCGTGCGCCCGGTCGGTGACCAGCAGGTTCACGTACAGCTCCGGCTCGGTGGCCGGGGGGACATAGTCGGTGGCCGCGCCCACCACCAGCGCGCCTACCGGGGTGTCGCCGAGCAGCGCCAGGTGCAGGCCACCGCCCGCCGCCCAGGCGTCGGCCTGGGCGATCCGGCGCGGGTCGGCCGACGCGGGCTCGGTGCCCCACTGGCCGGTCCGGCCGCGCGCCACCAGCCAGGCGGTGGCGCGGTCGAGCAGCCGCAGCACGGTGGCCGCGTCGTCGGGTCCGCCGGGTCGGATGGTGATGGTCTGCTGGTCCGTCATGCCCGCCATGCTGCTACATCGGCGCGGACCGTCGATCATCGGATGACCGGTACCGGCCGGCGCGATCGGCCGGGCCGGTCGCTCAGCCGGCACGACCGGAGGATGCCGGCGCCCGGTCCTCCGCCTCGGGTGCCGGGCGGGTGGCGAGCGCCCACCGGGCCAGCGCCGGGGTGGCCAGGCCGACGCCGGCGAAGAGCACGCCGACCGCCAGCCAGCCGGGCACCCCGCCGTCGAGGACCACCAGGGTCAGCAGGGCCGGGCCGACCGCCCGGGCCAAACCGGCCAGCAGCCCGTCCGCCCCCTGGTACGCGCCGACGGCGTCCGGCGGGGCCAGGTCGTAGGCCAGCCCGGCCCCGGCGGTGCCGTGCCACAGGTCGCCGACCGTGTGGACGACGGTGGCGACCAGCAGGAGCGCGACCGCCGGGGCGGTGGGCTGGCCGGCGGTGGCGGCGTACAGCAGCATCGCCGCGGCCAGCACCAGGCCGGCCCGGCGCAGCTGCCGGGCCGCCGGGACGACGCCGTTTGCGCCGCGGCTCAGCCGCACCGCCAGCAGCACGGTGAGCACCGTGTTGGTCAGCAGCACCGCCGACACCACGGGCGGTGGCGCGCCGGCCCGGGTCACCGCCCACAGCGGCACGACGAGGGTCAGCACCGTCAGGTGCAGCGCGAGCACCGCCGACGTCCCGCTCACCGCGAGGAACCGCCCGTCGCGCAGCGCCTGGCCGCGCCGCCGGCCGACGGCCGTCCGGGGGCGCGGGGCCGGCGGGTAGGCGGGCAGTCGCAGCAGCAGCGCCGCGGACACCAGGTAGGTGGTCGCGTTGCCGGCCACCAGCACCTGGTACGCCAGGTGCGTGTCGGCGGCCAGCGCGAACCCGGCCAGGCCCGCCCCGACCGCGATGCCCAGGTTCGCCACCGCCCGCAGCGTGGCGAAGGCGTGCACCCGGCCGTCAGGACCACCCACGGCGGCGACCAGGGCGGCGCGGACCGCCAGATTGCCGGAGGCAGACAGCAGTTCGAGCACCGCGACGATCAGGAACGCCGGGAACGAGCCGACCAGCAGGTACGCCGCGGCGACGACGGCTTGGCAGAGCTGCAGGACCGCCCGGAGCGTACGCGGGTCGCGCCGGTCGGCGAGGCTGCCGAGCGGCACGCTGACGGTCAGCCCGACCAGCCCGGCGACGGTGAGCCCGGCGCCGACCGAGGCGGCGGAGAGCCCCACGTCACGGGTGAGGTAGAGCGCCGCGCCGGCCAGCCACAGTCCCGAGCCGACGGTGTTGGCGAGGGTGGCCAGGGAGAGGGTGCGCAGCGGCCCCGGCGGTGGGATGGGCGACATCGCCGCGGCCAGGCGCCCCGCGAGCCGGCTCGGAGACGACGGTCGAGCTGCGGCGTCCTCATCGACGGCCATGCCACCGACCCTAGGCAGGGCCGGGTGGACCGGCTGCCCCCGGCGACGCGACGCCGGTCACAGCAGACCGGTCACCGCCGCCCGCGGGCTGCGGTACGCGGACGGAGGCCATGCCGGCCGCGGTGGCGGCCTGGAGGCCGAGGTACGGGATCGGGCTGGAAACACGCTGGCCGGGACGGTGCCGCTCTGCTTGGCTCGGCGACGTGGAGAGCACCAGGATCGCGCGGGCGGACGAGTTGACCGAGGTGCAGCGGATCGAGGTGGCCTCCGGGGCGCCGTTCCGGGAGATCGGCATGGTCGACGTCGCCGACATGCCGCCGCTGCCGCTGGACGCGCTCGCCACCTGCCAGCGGGCCGGGGGACTCCGGGTGGCGGTGGACGCCGAGGACCGGCCGCTCGCCTTCGCCGTGCTCGACCTGGTGGACGGCTGCGCGCACGTCCAGCAGCTCAGCGTCGATCCCACGTACGCCCGGCGGGGAATCGGGCGGAGACTGCTCGACGACGTGGCCGGGTGGGCTATCGGCCAAGGCCTGCCGGCGTTGACGCTGACCACGTTCCGCAGCGTGCCGTGGAACGGGCCGTACTACGCCCGGTGCGGATTCCGGGAGTTGACCGGGGCGCAGGTCACGCCGGGGCTGGCCGAGCTGCTGGCGGCTGAAGCCGCGATCGGTCTGGACCCGGCCGAGCGGGTCGCCATGCGTCGCCCCGCCGGCTGACCGTCAGCATCGGCCGGGACTCAACCGGCCGGCGGCAGCTCCCACATCCGCGCCTCAAGCCGGGCGAGGGCGCGCGGGTCGGCGTCGGACGGGCGGACGAGGCGGTCCTCCCGCCAGCGCCGCAGCAGCCCGCCGTCCAGCGGATTCGGTACGGCCGGCTCAGTGGGCGCCGCCGAGGTTGAGCACGACCACCCCGGCGATCACCAGACCCGCCCCGATCACCTTGGTCACGCTGAGTGGCTCACCCAGGAAGGCCGCGCCGATGGCCATGATGGCCGCGGTGCCCAGGCCGGACCAGATCGCGTACGCCACGCCGACCGGGATCTCCTTGACCGCCAGGGCGAGCAGCCCGAACGCCGACAGGTACGCCACCGCCAGGCCGAGCGTCGGCCAGAACCGGGTGAAGCCGTCGGTCGCCTTCAGCAGGCTTGTGCCGATCACCTCGGCGGTGATCGCGGCCAGCAGGAACACGTACGCCACGGGTCTCCTCCCGGTACGCCGGTACGGGAAGGACCGTACCGGTGCGGGTGGAGCCGTTGTCCAGGAGCGGCGGGAAGCCCCGGGGATCCGCCGACGAACGCCTGCCGGGCGGCCGGAACGCGCTCAGCGCGCTGCCGGGGTGCATTCCCGCCGGCGGATTCTCGCCGCTGGATCGTGCCGGCCGAACGGGACCGACATGGTGGCTGGTGCGCTACGAAGCTGATGTCGTCGGTGAATCACGGCGACGGCCGGCCGCGGCCGGGCTGGCTCCGGGTGCCGCGTCGCTGAATCGTTTACGTCATCAGCTTCATAGCGTCTCCCCAGAAGGCCTTCGCGCGGCGCGCCCCGGTCCGGGCCGAGGGCGATCGATGACGGTTCATCGACCGCCAGCGTCTCGCCGCTGGCAATCGATCGACCCCGATGACCTGACGCGGGTCCGCGGCGCGACGGACAGTGAGATTCACCGCGCCACGCGGGCCTCGTCCTGATCTCCTAGAGACAACTGAGCCCTTCGCCTGGCAGGCTGCCTCCCATGACCCTGAAGCTTCGTTCCGTGGGGGCGAGCGACCGTGGGCTGATCCGCGGCGGGAACCAGGACGCGCTCCACGCCGGCAGCTGGCTCGTCGCCGTCGCCGACGGCATGGGAGGCATGGCGGCCGGTGACCTGGCCAGCCGGATCGCGATCGACGCGGTCGGGCCGCTGGATGTGGAGACCCCCGAGGACGCGCTGGTCGCCGCCCTGCAGAGCGGGCTCGAGCTGGCTACGGCGCGGATCCGTCAGGCGGTCGCGGAGGATCCGGAACGCCAGGGCATGGGCACCACACTGACCGCCCTGCTCTTCGCCCGGACCGGGAGCTGCCTGGCCCTGGCCCACGTCGGCGACTCCCGGGCCTACCTGTTCCGCGAAGGGGTGCTCAAGCAGGTCACCCGCGACGACACCTTCGTGCAGATGCTCGTCGACCAGGGTGTGATCACCGCCGAGCAGGCCAGCAGCCACCCGCGCCGGGCGGTGGTCACCCAGGCCCTGCAGGGCGACGAGGTCTCCCCGACGTACGCGACGATGGTGCCGTGGGCCGGCGACCGCTGGCTGCTGTGCAGCGACGGCCTCTCCAACGTGGTCCGCCCGGACACCCTCGCCGAGGTGCTGGCCGGCCAGCCCGACCGGGAGGCGTGCGCCCGCCAGCTGATCGACCTGGCCCTGCGGGCCGGCGGCCCGGACAACGTCACCGTGGTCATCGCCGACATCGTCGACGAGTAGTGCCTCAGCGTCGCCGGGGCGCGGCGCGCCGGGTGGGCTCGGCGGTGGTCGGATCCTCCGGCCACGGGTGCCGCGGGTAGCGCCCCCGCAGCTCCGCCCGGACCTGGGGGTAGCCGGACCGCCAGAAGGACGGCAGGTCGGCGGTGACCGCGACCGGCCGGCCAGCGGGGGAGAGCAGGTGCAGCAGCACCGGCACCCGGCCGTCGGCGAGCCGGGGCGCCTCCCGCCAGCCGAATGTCTCCTGGAGTTTCACCGCGAGCACCGGCGCGGCCGGGTCGGCGTAGTCCACCCGGACCCGGGAGCCGCTCGGCACAGCCAGCCGCTCCGGGGCCAGCTCGTCGAGCCGGGCGGCCTGCCGCCAGTCCAGCAGCCGGCGTAGCGCCGACGCGACATCGATCCGGGCGAGGTCGGCCCGACGGCGGGCCCGGGCCAGCTCCGGACCGAGCCAGCGCGGGGCGTCGGCCAGCAACGCGGCGTCGCTCACGTCCGGCCAGTCGTCGCCGAGGGCCTGCCGGCAGAACGCCAGCCGCGCGCGCAGCGCGGTCGCCGCCGGGGTCCAGGTCAGCAGCCCCAGCCCGCCCTGGCGCAGGCCGGTCAGCACCGCCGCGGCGACCAGCTCCGGCCCCGGCGCGGTCAACGGCCGGTCGACCAGCACGACCGCGCCCAGCCGGACCACCTCCCGGGCCACCACGTCCCCGCCGGACCAGCCCACCTCGCGCTCGGTGCGCAGCAGCGGGCCGCCCGCCTCCCGCGCGGTCGCCTCGTCCACCGGCGCGGCGAGTCGCACCCGGGCCGACGGCGCGCCGGCGGAGCGGTCGGCGACGGCCACGGCCAGCCACGCCGACCCGGCCAGGCCCGACCCCGCCGCCAGCTCCGCCGCGGTGCCGCCCGCCATCAGGTACGCCGAGCCCCCGGCCCGCCGCGCCCGGGCCAGCCGCTCCGGGTACGCCAGGCCCACCACCAGCCCGGCAGCCAGGTCGTCGGGGAGGCGGCCGCCCGGCACGTCACCTCCCCGCTCCGCGCCGCCGAACGAGCTGCCGCCCGGCGTATGCCGGCCCCGAGCGCCGCTCTCCCGGGCGTCCCGTCCGGTGGGCCGCGGGCCGCCCGTCTCGCCGGGCCGCCCGGCGGGCAGGGCGCCGCGCAGCCGGCGTACCTCGGCGCGCCAGCGGGCGGTGGCGGCCGGGTCGGCGTTCGTGCGCAGCCGGCGCCAGGCGGCGGTCAGGTCGTCGCCGGGCCCCGCGACGGTCTCCTCGGCCAGCAGCGCGACCACCTCGGCCGCACGGTCCGGGCC
>NZ_QGKS01000056.1 GCF_003172935.1 Micromonospora sicca
CCCGCCCGGTGCGGCGCGGCTGCCGCCGCCGCGCTCGTCACATCGGCCCCACTGGCCCCACCGTTCAGCCCCTCCCCCCCCATTCCTGGTCGATCACCCGACCGTCGGTGGCTTCGATCGCCGCTGCGTATACCTCCAGAACTCGGCGGGCAACCACGGGCCAGTCGAAATTCGCCACCGCCTGGTCGCCGCAGGCGGTCAGCGCGGCCCGCTGGTCGGCGTCGTCGAGCAGGCCGGCGAGCGCGGCCCGCAGCGCGGCCGGGTCGCCGGTCGGGAACAGCCGGCCGGCCCGCCCGCCGTCGAGCACCCGGCGGAACGCGTCCAGGTCGCTGGCCACCACCGTGGTGCCGGCCGCGAGGGCCTCGGTGAGGATCATCCCGAAGGATTCCCCGCCGGTGTTCGGTGCGACGTAGAGGTGCACGCTGCGCAGCATGCGCGCCTTGTCCGCCTCCGACACCAGGCCGAGGAAGGTTACCCGGTCCCGCAGTTCGGCGGGTAACTGGTCGTACAGGTCGTCCGGGTCACCCGGGCCGGCCACCAGGAGCCGCAGCCCCGGCCGGTGCGGGGCCAACGCGACGAACGCGTCCCGCAGGATCGGGAAGCCCTTGCGCGGCTCGGTGAACCGGCCCAGGAAGCCGAGCGTGCCACCGGTGCCCGGCCCGCACTCCCCCGGCCAGCCGGGCAGCGGCTCGACCCCGGCGAACTTCGCCACGGTCACCCCGTTCGGGATCTCCACCGCGCCGCCGTCCATGTGCTCGACCTGCACCTTGCGGGCGAGGGCGCTGACCGCGATCCGGGCGGTGATCCGCTCCAGCAGGATCTGCAGCACCCCCTGCGCGGCGGAGAGCACCCGGGACCGGGTCATCGCGGTGTGGAAGGTGGCCACCACCGGGCCGCGGGCGCAGAGCACGGCGAGCATGGACAGGCTGGGCGTCAACGGCTCGTGCACGTGCAGCACGTCGAAGTCGCCCCGGGTGATCCAGCGCCGCACCCGGGCGGTGGAGACCGGCCCGAACGCGATCCGGGCCACCGACCCGTTGTACGGCAGCGGCACCGCCCGCCCCGCCGACACCACGTACGGCGGCAGCGCCGAGTCCTCGTCGGCCGGGGCGAGCACGCTCACCTCGTGCCCCAGCCAGATCAACGCCTCGGCCAGGTCCATGACGTGGTTCTGCACCCCGCCGGGGACGTCGAAGGAGTACGGGCACACGATGCCGATCCGCATTGCGCCCGCTCCCTCAGCTCGTCCCGGTGGCGGCCGACGGCGGCGCCGCGGTCCCGCCGCCGGTCGCCGTCGGCTGGTCCAGCCACCCTCGCTGCAACATGTGCCAGTCTTCCGGATGCCGGGCGATGCCCGCCGCGAGACCGTCGGCAATCCGTTGGGTCAGCGTCCGGACCCGCTGGTCCAACGGCCCGCTGTCCGGATCGGGCAGCTCCAGCGGCCCCTCGATGGCGGCGCAGGCGGCGTCCGGCTCGTACCACAGGGAGGCCACGTAGAGCGGCGCCCCGGTGCGCAGCGCGAGCAGGGCCGGCCCGGCGGGCATCCGCGTCCGGCCGCCGAAGAACTCGACCTCGACACCCCGGGCGGAGAGGTCCCGGTCGGCCAGCAGCGGCACCACCGTCCCCGCCCGCACCCGGTCCACCAGCACGTCGAACGCCGGCCGGTCGCCCCCGTGGGTGGGCAGGATCTCCATGCCCAGGCCCTGCCGGAAGGCCAGGAACCGCTCGTAGACGCCCTCCGGCTTCAGCCGCTCCGCGACGGTGGTGATCGGCCAGCCGGTGGCCGCGACCCAGGCGCCGGCGGCGTCCCAGTTGCCGGCGTGCGGCAGTGCCACCACGGCCCCGCGGCCGGCCGCCACGTCGGCGGCGAGCTTCTCCTGCCCGTCGAGGCGGAACCCGGCGAGGATCTGCCGGCGACTCAGCGCGGGCAGCCGGAAGACCTCCATCCAGTACCGGGCGTACGACCGCAGGCCGCGCCGGACCAGCGCGTCCAGCTCGGCGTCGGGCAGGTCGGGGCCGACCACCCGGCGCAGGTTGGCGCGGAGTCGGGCCGTACCGCCGCCACCCCGGTGGTGGGCGCGGTCGGCGCCCACCCGGAAGGCCGCGGCCACCACGGGCCGGGGCAGCGCACGGACCAGGCGCCAGCCGGCGATGTAGCCGAGCTCGGTGAGGTTCACTCCCGGCCGACCAGCTGGGCCTGCCGGTACACGTGGGCCATCCGCTGCCCCACGGTGAAGATCGACACGGCGGCCAGCAGCCAGAGCGCGATCTCCAGGGCCAGCGGCACGCCGAGGCCGGTGAGCAGGCCGCCCACCCCGACGATCAGCAGCCGCTCGGTGCGCTCGGCGACGCCCACGTTGGCCGTCATGCCGAGCCCCTCGGCCCGGGCCTTCACGTAGGAGACCAGCCCGCCGGCGGCCAGGCAGATCAGCGCGGCGGCCGTCCCGGCGTGGTCGCCCTCGGTGGCCAGCCAGTACGCGACCGCGCCGAAGACGGCGCTGTCGGCGATCCGGTCCATGCTCGAATCGAGGAACGCGCCGAACCGGGTGGAGCCGCCGCTCATCCGGGCCATCGTCCCGTCGAGCAGATCGGTGAGCGCGAAGACCGTGACGATCAGCGCCCCGGCGACCAGGTGCCCGCGGGCGCCGAAGCCGAGCGCGCCGACGAGCACGCCGAGGGTGCCGGTCACGGTGACCGCGTTGGGGGACACGCCCGCGCGGAGCAGGCCGCGCGCGACCGGCTCCACGACGCGGGTCATCCCCGCGCGGGCCGTCACTTGGAAGATCTTCGCCATGGCGGTCCCACGATAACGGCCGGCAGCGGTCCGCGATACGGCCGGTCGTGCCGACCCGCGGGAGGGAGGCTTGTGCGGGGTGGGCAACGGGTGTGAGATCGGAAGCGGAAGGTGAGGCAGCTCACCGACCCACCCGTTGAGTACCCGCCGTCCAGGAGACCACCGGAGGATATCGCCGCGGCACCCGCCCGGGCCCGCTTCCCCGTCGCGAGCGGCGGTCGCCACCACCACCGGCTGAGGGAGGTGCGCCGCCATGGCGCAGAAAAATCAGGAGAAGGGTGTCACCGGCGGCGCGCCGGTGGTGACCGAGCCCGGCAGGGTTCGCAACGTGGTGCTCGTCGGGCACTCCGGCGCCGGCAAGACCACCCTGGTCGAGTCGCTGCTCGCGGCCAGCGGCACGATCAACCGGGCCGGCACCGTCACCGACGGCACCACCGTCTGCGACCACGACCCCGCGGCGGTACGCCAGCAGCGCTCGGTGAGCCTGGCCTGCGCCCCGCTGCTGCACTCGGACGTCAAGGTGAACCTCCTGGACACCCCCGGGTACGGGGACTTCGTCGGCGAGCTGCGGGCCGGACTGCGGGCCGCCGACGCGGCACTGTTCGTGGTCTCCGCGGTCGACGGGATGGACGCGGCCACCGCCGCCCTCTGGGAGGAGTGCGCCGCCGTCGACATGCCGCGCGCCGTCGCGGTGACCCGGCTGGACCACCCGCGCGCCGACTTCGACGAGGCGGTGGCGCTCTGCCAGCGGGTCTTCGGCGACAACGTGCTCCCGCTGTACCTGCCGATGCTCGGCGACGACGGCGTGTCCGTGGTCGGCCTGATGGGGCTGATCACCCGACGCGTCTTCGACTACTCGGCGGGGCTGCCGGCCGTGGTGCGCGAGCCGGACCCGGAGCACCTGCCGGCGATCCTGGAGGCCCGCAACGAGCTGATCGAGGGGATCATCGCGGAGAGCGAGGACGAGACCCTGATGGACCGCTACCTCGGCGGCGAGGAGATCGACACCGAGGTGCTCATCACCGATCTGGAGAAGGCGGTGGTCCGGGGTCACTTCTACCCGGTGGTGCCGGTCTGCGCGGAGACCGGCGTCGGCCTGGACGTGCTGCTCGACGGTCTGGTCGCCGCGTTCCCGTCGCCGCTGGAGCGGGACCTGCCGGCGGTCACCGGGGTGGACGGCTCGCCCCGGCCGCCGCTGGCCTGCGACCCGGACGGGCCGCTGGTCGCCGAGGTGGTCAAGACCACCGTCGACCGGCACGTCGGCCGGGTCTCCCTGGTCCGGGTCTTCTCCGGCACGCTCCGCCCCGACCAGGTGGTGCACGTCTCCGGGCACGGCATGGCCGAGCGTGGGCACCCCGACCACGACGCCGACGAGCGGGTCGGGCACATCTACAGTCCGCTCGGCGCGACGCTGCGCGAGGTGCCCGTGTGCGTCGCCGGGGACATCTGTGCGCTCACCAAGTCGGGCAGCGCGGAGACCGGGGACACCATCTCCGCCAAGGAGGAGCCGCTGCTCATCGCGCCGTGGGAGATGCCCGAGCCGCTGCTGCCGGTGGCGATCGCGGCGAAGAGCCGGGCCGACGAGGACGCCCTGGCCCGCAACCTGGGCCGGCTGGTCGCCGGCGATCCGACCCTGCGGCTGGAGCGCAACGCGGAGACCCACCAGCTGGTGCTCTGGTGCATGGGCGAGGCGCACGCCGACGTGCTGCTCGACCGGCTGCGCAGCGGCGGCGTCGAGTTGGAGACCGAGCCGGTGCGGGTGGCGCTGCGCGAGACGCTGACCGTGCCGGCCAAGGGGCACGGCCGGCACGTGAAGCAGTCCGGCGGGCACGGCCAGTACGCCGTCTGCGACATCGAGGTGGAGCCGCTGCCCCGGGGCGCCGGCTTCGAGTTCGTCGACAAGGTGGTCGGCGGGGCGGTCCCGCACAACTACATCCCGTCGGTGGAGAAGGGCGTCCGGGCGCAGATGGAGCGCGGCCTGGTCGCCGGCTACCCGGTGGTGGACCTGCGGGTGACCCTCTTCGACGGCAAGGCGCACAGCGTGGACTCCTCCGACGCCGCGTTCCAGACCGCCGGCGCCCTGGCGCTACGGGACGCCGCCGAGAAGGGGCAGCCGGCGCTGCTGGAGCCGGTCGACGAGGTGACCATCCGGGTGCCCGACCCGTCGGTGGGCGCGGTGCTGGGTGACCTCTCCGGCCGGCGGGGCCGGGTGCTCGGCACCGAGCCGGACCCGGACGCCGAGGGCCGCACCCTGGTCCGCGCCGAGGTGCCGGCGACGGAGCTGCTCCGCTACGCCGTGGAGCTGCGCTCGATGACCGCCGGCGCCGGCACCTTCCGCCGCCAGTTCGTCCGCTACGACCCGATGCCCGCCCACCTCGCCGACCAGGCCCGCAAGGAGCACGGCACCCACCCCTGACGGACCCTGCCGGCGGGGTCCGGTCCGGTCGAAGGCCCCTCTCCCCGGTGGGACGAGGGGCCTTCCGCTGCTACCAGGGGAGGGTGCCTTCGGCGTCGAAGTAGCCGCCGGTCGGGCCGTCGGGGCCCACCTGCGCCATCCGGACGATGATCTCGGCGCCCTCCTCGACGGTCTGCGTGCCCGTGCGCCGGTTGAGGTCCGTCGCGGTGAAACCGGGCTCCACCGCGTTGATCCGCATGTTCGGGAAAGCCTTCGCGTACTGCACGGTGATCATGTTGACCGCGGTCTTCGACGCCGGGTAGGCGACGCCCGGGTACGCGTACGTCGGCGTCCCCGCGGCGGTGACCCGGGCCAGCGAGGCCAGGCCGCTGCTGAGGTTCACCACGACCGGGGCGGCGGACCGCTGCAGCAGCGGCAGGAACGCGTTGGTGACGCGTACCACGCCGAAGACGTTCGTCTCGAACACCTGCCGCATCATGTCGGCGGTCACCCCGGCCGGGCCGATCACCGCGCCGTCCGGCGCGCGCTCCTCGATGCCGGCGTTGTTGATCAGCACGTCCAGTCCGCCCTCGGCCTCGACGGTCTTCGCCGCGGCCGCGACGGACGCGTCGTCGGTGACGTCGAGGAGAACCAGCCGCGCGCCCAGCTGCTCGGCGGCCCGGCGCCCCCGTTCGGCGTCCCGGCTGCCGACGTAGACGGTGTGGCCTGCCGCGATGAGCCGGCGGGCGGTCTCGAACCCGAGTCCCTTGTTCGCTCCGGTGATCAGTGTTGTGGTCATGCCTCGACGCTACGGCCGGCCGGTGCGGTTACCCGGTGTGCCCGTTGTCCTGGGACTGCCGGTACCAGTCAGGCCCCCGGCCGGCGTTGCAGACTGGTGGGCATGGCGACGGAAGAGTTCGGACGGGCGGTGCACCGCTGGCGGGACCGGGTCTCGCCGGAGGCGGCCGGGCTGCCCGCCGGCGGGCGCCGGCGGGCGGCCGGACTGCGCCGTGAGGAGCTGGCCCTGCTGGCCGGGATCTCCGTCGACTACGTCACCCGCCTCGAACAGGGCCGCGCCGCCCACCCGTCGGCGCAGGTCGTCGAGGCCCTGGCCAGGGCCCTGCGGCTGTCGGGAGCCGAGCGCGCACACCTGTTCCGGCTGGCCGGGCTGGCGCCGCCGGGACCGGAGACGGTACCCGCGTACCTCACGCCGAGTGTCCAGCGGCTGCTGGACAGACTGGCCGGGACACCCGTCGCGGTCTACGACGCGTCCTGGACGCTGCTGGTGGCGAACCCGCCGTACGCGGCCCTGATGGGCGATCCGTCCGGATGGCGTGGCGACCAGCGCAACGGCGTGTGGCGACACTTCCACGGCCTGGGAGGCCGGGTCCGGCACACGCCGGAGTCCCTGCGCGGGTTCGAGGCGGCTCTGGTCGCCGACCTGCGCACGGCCGCCGGCCGCTATCCGGCCGACCAGCGGCTGCGGCGGCTGGTGGAGGAGCTGCGCGCGCACAGTGCGCGGTTCGCCGAGCTGTGGGATTCGGGCGCCGTCGGCCGCCACGAGGCCGCGCGCAAGACCATCGACCATCCGCAGGTGGGGCCGCTGACGCTGGACTGCGACGTGCTCACCGTGGCGGGCAGCGACCTGCGGATCATGATCTACACGGCCGAGCCCGGCACCGAGAACGCCGAACGGCTCGCCCTGCTCACCGTGCTCGGCACCCAGGCACTCGCCGGGTAGGCGCCCGGCACCCGCGCCGACCGTGGAGTTGCGGTGGTCACCTCGTCCGCCGCACCCCTGTCGCGGGACGCCCCAACCCATGACCGCCGCGTCAGGGACGGGCGGCGGGGACCGGGGCCATCGACCAGTGGGGGCGGTCGGCGTCGCGGAGGGCGGCGGTACGAAGCGCGGCGAGCTGCCGTTCGACCTCGGCGAAGTGGTCGGGGGCGAGGGGCCCCCGGTGCAGGGCGGCGGCGTTCTCCTCCACCTGGGCGACGGTCCGCGCGCCCGGGATCGGCACGCTGCGACCGCTGCGGGCCCAGATCCAGCCCAGCGCCCCCTGGGCGAGGGTCCGGCCGTCGGCGGTCAACGCGCCCCGGACGGCGGCCACCCGGCGCAGCCACTCCGGTGCCGGCCGGCCGCTGCGGAACCACTCCAGCCAGTTCGGGGCGGTGCCCCGCACGTCGTCGCGGGGCAGCGTCGAGTCGGTGGTGTACTTGCCGGTCAACAGCCCCATCCCGAGCGGCCCGCGGGCCACGCCGGCCAGGTCGTGCTTGTCGCAGACCGCCAGCATGGCCGGCGCGTCCCGCAGCACCGACAGACCGTGCTGCACGGCGGTGGCGCCGCGGGCGACCTGGGCGAAGGCCGCCACCCGGTCGGCCCGGTCGGTGCTCCAGCCGTACGCCCGGACCAGCCCGTCGGCGACCAGGTCCTCCAGGGTGCCGATCAGCGCCTCGGCCCGGGGCAGCGGCAGGTCGCCGAGGTGCAACTGGTAGAGGTCGATCCGGTCGGTGTCCAGCCGGCGCAGCGAGTCGACCACCGCGCGCCGCAGGTACCCGGGCGAGGCGTCCTCCCCGGTGGCCTGCCGGGCCGCCTCGTCGAAGGTGTAGCCCCACTTGGTGGCGATCACCGCCGCGTCGCGGCGGCCGGCGAGCGCCCGCCCGAGGATCCGCTCACCGTGCCCCGCCCCGTACGTGTCGGCGGTGTCGAAGAGCGTCACCCCGAGGTCCAGCGCGCGGCGGACCGCCCGGACGGACTCGTCGTCGTCCACCGCCCCCCAGCCGAGCGGCCGGGAGCCCTCGGCCCACGGGCCGCCGATCGCCCAGCACCCCATGCCGAGCGCGCTGACCTCGATGCCGCTGCGGCCCAACGTCCGCGTGGTCACTGCCATCGGCGCATCCTGTCACCTCCAGCGCGCTGGAGGGCAAGAAGTTGACCCCCGTGCCCGACCGACCAGGTGCCACGGTCGACCGGACGTCGGGCTCAGCGGGGCGTGGCGTACGCCAGCGGCAGCGGGGTGGGCTGGCCCGGCCAGGTGCCGGCGAGCGTGGCACCGGCGCGCCCGTGGCCCGCGCCGGGCCGCCGGACGACGGCCAGCTCGACGGTGTCGGTGCCGATGAGCGCCGGGTCGCCGTCCACCACCCGGCGGGGCGCGCCCACGCTGGCGACGTCGACGTCCCCGGCGCCGCTGCTGGTGACGCTCATGCTCGGTGGGCGAACCTGCCGCTCGCCGTCGACCTCGAAGAACTCCTCGGCCTGGCCGGTCCCGGCGAGGATGGCGGCGGCCAGCGCGGCGGCGTAGACCGGGTCCCCGCAGGCGTCGTAGACCCAGCGCGGGCCGAGCACCGAGTGGTGGGTGGTGCCGACCAGCCAAGCGTCGGCGCCCTCCAGCGGCGCCCCGCGGTAGGTCAGCGGCACCTGGTGGACCGGCCCGTCACCGGCGCGGACCAGCATCGTCTCGATCCCGACCGCGCCGGCCGGGTCGTCGAAACGGTATCCCGCCACCCGTTCCACGTCCGCCCCCGTCGGCCCGTGGAACCAGGGCCGGTCGGGCAGCCACGCCGCCAGGAGTTCGAGCTTGGTGGGGCGCAGTTCCGCCCGGTGCAGCAGAGCCATGCGGCGCATCGTACCGGGGCGCGCCGCCCGCGTCCGGGGGCCGGGAGCCGGGCCCGGTCAGGCCGTCGGCCAGGCCTTGGCGAGCAGGTCGCGGGTGTCGGCGAGCAGCTGCGGCAGGACCTTGGTCCGGCCGATCACCGGCATGAAGTTGGCGTCGCCGCCCCAGCGCGGCACCACGTGCTGGTGCAGGTGCGCGGCGATGCCGGCGCCGGCCACGCCGCCCTGGTTCATGCCCAGGTTGAAGCCGTGCGCGTTGGACACGTGCCGGATCACCCGCATGGCGTCCTTGGTGAACGTCGCCAGTTCGGCGGTCTCCGGCGCGTCCAGCTCGGTGTAGTCGGGCACGTGTCGGTACGGGCAGATCAGCAGGTGCCCCGGGTTGTACGGGTACAGGTTGAGCACCGCGAAGACGTGCTCTCCCCGGGCGACGACCAGGCTCTCGTCCGGCGGCAGCCCGGGGGCCAGGCAGAACGGGCAGCCGGTCGGCTTCTCGTAGCCGCCCTCGGGCCGGTCCTCCCCGGAGATGTAGGTCATCCGGTGCGGCGTCCAGAGCCGTTCCAGCCCGTCCGCCAGACCGTCGTCGGTGCCGTTCTCGGTGCCGTTGCCGTAGTGCCGCGCCGCCCCAGTCACACCGCCGATCCTACGGTCACCGCGGCGGGTCCCACCCGTCCGCACCGGCCGGCCGGGCCCGGGGTCAGCTCTGGGCGGACGGCCCCGCGTTGCTCCGCGAGGTGACCACGTCGAGGACGTGGGTGACCGCCTCGGCCATCGGCACCCCGTTGCGCTGCGAGCCGTCCCGGTAGCGGAAGGAGACCGTGCCGGCGGCCACGTCGTCGTCCCCGGCGATCACCATGAACGGGATCTTCTGCTGCTGGGCGGTGCGGATCTTCTTCTGCATCCGGTCGTCGCCGGCGTCGACCTGCGCCCGGATCCCCTCCGCGCGCAGCGCCGCGACGAAGCCGTGCAGGTAGTCGGTGTGGTCCTCGCGGATCGGGATGCCGACCACCTGGACCGGGGCCAGCCAGGCCGGGAACGCGCCCGCGTAGTGCTCGGTGAGCACGCCGAAGAAGCGCTCGATCGAGCCGAAGAGCGCCCGGTGGATCATCACCGGCCGCTGCCGGGTGCCGTCCGCCGCCTGGTACTCCAGGCCGAACCGCTCGGGCTGGTTGAAGTCGACCTGGATGGTGGACATCTGCCAGGTCCGGCCGATGGCGTCCTTGGCCTGCACCGAGATCTTCGGACCGTAGAAGGCCGCGCCGCCCGGGTCCGGCACCAGGTCCAGGCCGGAGGACTCGGCCGCGGTCCGCAGCGCCTGGGTGGCCTCCGCCCAGTCCTCGTCCGACCCGATGAACTTCGGCGACTCGTCCCGGGTGGACAGCTCCAGGTAGAAGTCGTCCAGGCCGTAGTCGCGCAGCAGGTCCAGCACGAAGGTGAGCAGCGTGGACAACTCGCCGGGCATCTGCTCCCGGGTGCAGTAGATGTGCGAGTCGTCCTGGGTCAGGCCGCGGACCCGGGTCAGGCCGTGCACCACGCCGGACTTCTCGTACCGGTAGACCGTGCCGAACTCGAACAGCCGCAGCGGCAGCTCCCGGTAGGACCGCCCGCGCGCCCTGAAGATCAGGTTGTGCATCGGGCAGTTCATCGCCTTGAGGTAGTAGTCCGCGCCCTCCAGCTGCATGGGCGGGAACATCGTGTCGGCGTAGTAGGGCAGGTGGCCCGAGGTCTCGAAGAGCTGCGCCTTGGTGATGTGCGGGGTGTTGACGAACTCGTACCCGGCGGCCTCGTGCCGGCGGCGGGAGTAGTGCTCCATCTCCCGGCGGATGATGCCGCCCTTGGGGTGGAAGACCGCCAGGCCGGAGCCGATCTCGTCGGGGAAGCTGAACAGGTCGAGGTCCGCGCCGAGCTTGCGGTGGTCGCGCCGCGCGGCCTCCTCCAGGAGCTTCAGGTACGCCTTGAGCTCGTCCCGGGTCGGCCAGGCGGTGCCGTAGACCCGCTGGAGCTGCGGGTTCTTCTCCGACCCCCGCCAGTACGCGGCGGCCGAGCGCATCAGCTTGAACGCGCCGATCAGCCGGGTGTTCGGCAGGTGCGGGCCCCGGCACAGGTCCGACCAGCAGACCTTGTCCTCGTTCGCGGCGAGGTTGTCGTAGATGGTCAGCTCGCCGCCGCCCACCTCCATCACCTCGGAGGAGTCCAGCCCCTCGCCCTTGACGTCGATCAGCTCCAGCTTGAACGGCTCGGCGGCCAGCTCGGTCTTCGCCTCGTCGCGGTTCTTGAAGCGCCGCCGGCGGAACCGCTGGCCGGACTTGATGATCTCCTGCATCCGCTTCTCGAGCTTCGCCAGGTCGTCCGGCTGGAACGGCTTGTCGACCTGGAAGTCGTAGTAGAAGCCGTGCTCGATGGGCGGGCCGATGCCGAGCTTCGCCTCCGGGAAGACGTCCTGCACCGCCTGGGCGAGCACGTGCGCGGTGGAGTGGCGCAGCACGTTGAGCCCGTCCGGCGAGTCGATGCCCACCGGCTCGACGGTGGTCTCCTCGGCCGGCTTCCAGTCCAGGTCGCGCAGCACGCCCTGCGGGTCGCGGACCACGACGATCGCCTTCGGGCCCGTGGTGGGCAGCCCGGCCGCGGCCACCGCGTCGGCCGCCGTCGTCCCGGCGGCGACGACGACGGGGTCGGCCACGACGGGGGTACGGGGTGCGGACACGGTGACTCCTGTCGTCGATGCTGATCGGATGTGCCGATTACCGGCTCCTGCGATGCTATCGGTCGCCCGTTCGGCACCGTCGGCGACGCCACCGGCGTCCCGGACCGCGGTCCTCGGTCCGAGTTGCGCCCGCCGTTGAACCTTTCCGCCCTCCCGGCCGAACTACCGGGTGTGGCCGGATCCGGTGCCGGCCGCGTGGAGACGGATGGGGACGAGCATGACGATGACCCGGCGGGGCAGGTTCCGGGCGGCGGCGCTGGGAGCCGCCGTGGTGGCCGGGACGCTGAGCTGGCCCGGCCCGGCGAGCGCGGCCGAGGTGACGATCACGACCTTGCCGGCCCAGGTGCACCAGGGGGACGCCGTCGAGGTGGCCGTGGTGCTGCCCGAGGAACGGTCGGGCAGCCGGACCAGCCGGATCGAGCTGAGAATGCCGGCGGACGCGCCGGTCGGCGAGGTCTACCCGCTGTCGGTGCCCGGCTGGGCGCCCCGGATCACCACCCGCACCCTCGACCAGCCGGTGGCCGGCATCCACGCCCCGGAACTCGACCAGGTGACCGACGCGGTGACCTGGATCCGGATGCCGGGGGCGGCGGCCGGCGCCACCCGGCTGTCGCTGGGCATGGGTCCGATGCCGGCCACGGACCGGTTGACCTTCCAGTTGGTCCAGACGTACGCCGACGGCACCGTCGTCCGGTGGGTGGATCCGCCGGGCGGGGCGCACCCGGCGCCGACGGCGCCCCTGCTGCCCGCGCTGCCCGGCTCCGGCGGGCACGGCGGGCACGGCGGGACCGCCGCCGACGGGGCGGCCGGTCCGGCGCCGGCGGACGCCGCGGCGCCCGCCGGCGACGACGGGGACGGCCCGAGCCCCGATCTCCTGCTGGGTGGTGGCATGCTGGTGGGGC
>NZ_QGKS01000128.1 GCF_003172935.1 Micromonospora sicca
CGAGCTTGTGGTGGGGGAAGTCGGCGGGCAGCGCGTCCCACTGGCAGCCAGTCCGGTCGAGGTAGCGGATCGCATCCACGACGTCCCGGCGGGGGTAGATGATCGGCCGTCCACGCCCGGTTCCGGCCGGCACGTGCGGGGCCAGGATCCGCCATTCGGCGTCGGTGGTGTCGGACGGGTAGTGCCGCGGCCGGCCGGTCGGCAGGTGATCGGCAACGGTGGCCGGCGTGGCGGGTGCGGCGACGCCGGCGACAAGGTATACAGACAGGGTTGGGCCTTCGGTCGTGCTGGTTTAGTCACCTTCGCTCGTACCGAAGGCCCTTCCCCATGTCACGCCACCACGCCGGGCACCGGCACGATCATCGATTTCGCACCCGACCCGCCGGTCACTCGAAACCCTTATTTACCAGGCTCTAAGGGGCAAGTAGGTCGATCAGCTCCGCGCGCTGGGCGGGCCGCAGGGGGTGAGTCCGGCCGGTGTAGCGAAGTCGTCCGTGCTCGTCGAGGCGGCCGAGCAGGAGGGTCTCCAGATTGCCGAGGCTGGGGGTGGCGCCGCTGATGATGGCCTCGGTGCTGTGGTAGGCGCACTGGTATTTCTGCCAGCCGCGCTTGCCGGGCTCGTAGCGGCTGTCGAGCCGTTTGATCATCAGTCCTTCGATGCCGGCGGCGGTCCAGGTGTGCAGCCACTCGGTGGCCTGCCCGACGTCGGTGCTCTGCGGTGACAGGGTGAGCTGTGCCGGGGCGTCGGCGAGCAGTGACGTCAGCAGGGCGCGCCGTTCGGCGAGCGGCTTGTCCAGCAGGGGTAGGCCGGGCGGGGCGCTGAGGAGGTCGAAGACCACGTAGTGGGCGGGGCGGCTCCTGGCCAGGGCGTCGCGGCCAGTCCCGGCGGTGACCCGCCGCTGCAACTGGGAGAAGTCGGTCCGTTCTCCCGCCCAGACCACGAGTTCGCCGTTTATCTTGGGTCAGCCGATCAGATGGTTGGTTGTGCGGCGATGTTGTGTCATGGACATGTCCAGGACGTTGCTTGCCAACGTGCTCAACCAGGTGCGGCCGTTTCCTTTCCCCCGTGAGCGCGTTCAGCCGAGCAGCCCCAGAGGCGCCAGCAGGCATCTGCGGCCAGACCCTGTGTTAAGCCGTCAAGGAGCGGCTGGCGGCGGGTGGGGCAGCGGGTGGGCGCCGTCCGGTCGTAGGCCGTCGAAGATGATGGCAAGGTATCGCCGCCACAGGTCGGGCGGGGCGTCTGACACATAGCTGGTGACGTAGTTGGGTGCGCACATCAGCAGGATGACGTCGGCGCCGGTGACGTCGGCTCGCACGGCGCCGTGCTCACGAGCCCGATCGACAAGCTTGTGCACGGTGCGGAACATCTGCTCGCGGGCCCTGATCACGTCCGCGTTCAGTTCGCCGGCCTCCTGCAGGAACGACAGGTCGCGTTGCTGTTGTTGGTCGGCAGCGACCGTGAGGAACTCCAGCAGCGCGGGGCCCGGGTCCGCCGCGTCGAGCAACTGTTCGCCGAGCGCGCCGAGCTCGTCGATCCGGTCGAGGACGATCGCGGCGAGCAGGTCGTCCTTCGTGGCGAAGTGGCGGAACAGGGTGCCCTTGCCGAGACCGGCCCGGCGGGCGATGTCGGCGACCGAGGCGTCCAGGCCACGCTCGGCGAACTCGTCGGCGGCGGCTGCCAGTAGCAGCCGCCGGTTGCGGGCGGCGTCGGCACGCAACGGGCGGGGCGAGGTCACGGTGCCACCCTAGCAAGTTGACCACCCGGTCCGCTTATTGCTAGCGTCGCGACCGATAACAGGACCGCTCGGTCCGTTTATGGGAGGAAGCGCATGAAGGCAGTTGTCGTGACCGGCTATGGGCCGCCCGAGGAATACACCGTGGCAGACGTGCCGGCGCCCCGGCCCGGGCCGGGACAGATCCAGGTCCGGATCGCCGCCGCCTCGACCAACCCGGCGGACGTCCGGCTGCCCAGCGGCGAGTCCCGTGACGTGGTTCCCCTGGAGTTTCCACACGTGCCCGGCAACGACTTCGCCGGCACGGTCAGCGAGGTCGGCGCCGGCGTGACGGCCTACCAGGTGGGCGACGAAATCTTCGGTCAGGCGGCGCCCCGGGTGCTGCGGGCGATGGCCGGTGCGGCCCGGCCGTCGCTGAGCACGGGTTCACTGGCCGAGTACGCGGTCTTCGAGGCCGACACCCCGTTACTGGCGCACCGCCCGGCCGGCCTCGACATCGAGCACGCGGCCGCCCTGCCCACCGTCGGCCTGACCGCACGGGCGCTGATGGCCACCGCCAAGGTGCAGCCTGGCGAGACGGTCCTGGTCGTCGGCGCGACCGGCGGCGTCGGCACCGCGGTGATCCCGCTGCTCGCCGCCGCGAAGGCGCGGGTGATCGTCACCGCGCCCGCCGCGGACGCCGACATCCTCCGAGCTCTCGGCGCCGACGAGACCATCGGGTACGCGGAATCCGAATACCCCTCCGGCGTCGACGTCGCCTTCAACCTGACCCTGCCGAGTGACCACCTTGCCGGAGTCGCTGCCGCCATCCGCCCAGGCGGACGCCTCCTCACGATCACCTATCCGGTACCTCAGCAGGAGTGGATTGGCCGCGACGACGTCGGTCTGCATTTCGTGCTGGACCTGGACGGCACCTTCGGCGGGATGCGCGAGGCGAGCGGGGCTACCTGCTGGACAAGCGGCAGTGGATCGACCGACACGCTGACTTCGCCTACCTGTCCCTGACGACGACCGAACTCGACGTGCGCCGCTATGACCGCGCCGCGATCGTGCGCTGCGTCCAGCGCAGCCGGGCGACCTGGCGTGGTGAGGTGATGGCACTGACGGTCCGACTGAGTCAGGTATGGATCGAACTACCCGACGGGTGGCGACTCACCGGCATCCAGTTCAGTTCGCTCGACCCAGCCTGAACGCCGCATCCGCAATCCCGAGCCGACGCAGCGCTGTGCGCGTGAGTGAAACCGCTGCTCATCACGTAGGTGTGGTTCGTCCGGCACGGCTGTCGCGTAGTGCCCCATGCGCTGCGGCAAGCAGTTCTCGGAGCTCGGCGACCTGCCGGGTGAGTTCCCGGTTGCGGCGGTGCGCCGCCTCAAGGCGGCGGATCAGGCTGGCTTCGCTCGTGCGCTGGCGGGTGGGGACGGCGACGCCAGTGGAGCGGTTGTTGATATCGCGTAGCCGTTCCACTGCTGCTCGGACGTCAGGCTGGCTGTATAGCCAGGCCCGGCTGACCTTCGCCGCCGCAGCGACCTTGGCGTAGGTGACGGGCTCGCCGGTGGTCTCGAACTGGCGTAGTGCTGTGCGGGCACGGGCGAGGGTTTGCTCGTGTCTCCGACGCGCTGCCGCGATGAGCCGATCTGACGCGTCAGATGGCATCGCGGTGCGCTCCGCCCGTAGCGATTGCCTGCTTGATCTGCGCGATGCGCGCGTCGAGTTGCTCGAGTACGAGCCGGTTCTGGTCGGCCAGCTTGGTCTGCCCTCGGGCATCGAGTTGGGCGATGAGCGTCAGCGTGCGGTGGCGGTGCGCCTCGTGCGCGGGCAGGTCTTCGCTGGTGGTGATGAAGACGGGGCGGGTCAGGCACTTGTTGGAGTGGTCGCAGGTCTGCTGGCGCGGAAGTCCGCAGTGCCCGTTCGGTAGGGCGGTGCGTGATCGGTTCGCCCACTCCACATCGGCCGGTAGCAGGTGCTGCAGATCGTCGTCGTTGTCGCGGGCGGCGTCCCATTCGGCGCGGATGGTGGTGTCCAGCAGCCGGGCGTAGTGGGACGCCATCTCGAGGCTGGCGTGGTCGAGCAGCTGTTTGACGACTTCGAGGCGGACGCCGCGGTTGACCAGGGTGGTGGCGAACGTGTGCCGCCACTGGTGCGCCGTGATGTGGGCGGGACGTCCGGCTTCGTCGGTGATCCCGCACTTCGCGACCCACGCCTGCAGCTGCAGGTTGTAGGTGCTGCGTCGGAACGGGAGAAGTCCGTGGGGGTTCAGCATGTTCGCGGGCACCAGCCGCAACCCGTCAACGGGCAGGGTCCGGGGAGCTGGCTGACTGAGGTATGCCGCAGTCTCCGCCGGGTACTGCTCGCGCACCCTGGCCTGTTGTTCACGGATCTTGTCGAGCGTCGCCGCGCTGATGGGTACGTAGGCTTCGCGGCGCATCTTGTGGTTCCAGTACCGGACGTACGGGTTGTCGTCACGGTCGCGGACGATCGGGTCGTAGCCGAGCGCGCAGGCGTCACCGACGCGCAGCCCGGTGGCCAGCATCAGCTCCGTCAGGAATCGGCCGTCGGGTTGGGGCCAGCGGGGCAGGTGCGCGCGGACCTGGGTCATGATGTGGGCGTTCAGGCCGCGGGCGCGCAGCGGGATCGTTCGCGGGTAGTCCGAGGCGTAGATGACGGCGTTTCGGGGCAGCTCGGGCGCCCAGTCCTCGTGGTCTTGTAACGCCCGGAGGAAGACCGCCAAGGCGCTGATGCTGTCGCGGATGGTCTGAGTCGCCAGCGGTCGCGTTCGTTGCTGCACTTCCGGCCTGTACGGCGATCAGGTCCGCGCGCCGTAGCCGTCTTCGGCGGCCTCTGGCACAGTCGCGGTTGTGATTGACTGGCCGAGGACCCGGGCTGCGCTGAGCTGGACCGTGTTGGCATACGCGTTCGCTGGTCTTGCCACTGCGCCGCTGGCGGCGGCGCCTATGCCCTCACACCCGGTGCCGTGCGAGGAACTCACCGGGGATCCGGATTGGCTAGTATGGGTGTTCCGCGAGACCGTGTGGCTCTCCCTCGCGTTCTCGCTGCCCCTGGCCGCTGCGGTGACGGCCGTGTTCGTTTGGCGAACTGGGCTGTCCACCAAAGGCGCGGCAGCCCTCGGCGTCGGTGTCGGCCTCGTGCTGGCCGCAGCCACCGTCGGCTATTCCATAGCGGCCGCTACCTGCGGGTACAACCTGGAGCAGGTCCACCCGTGACAGCAGCCAGCCATACCTCCCGGATTTGTCGACCACCTGCCTGGTCAACCCGACCTCCTCGTCCCGAACGCGGGCATACAGCATCATCGGTTGTCATCCGGTGCGGTCTCCTGCCGCTGGCCAAGGCTGGTCTGCCTCCTTATGCGGCGTGCTGTCGGCAACTGGCGGTGCTTTCGCTGCCTTCTCGCTGCTCGGCGTGGTTGCGACAGCCGGCGGAAGACCAGGTGCGTTCGGTCCTGGATCTCTGGCGGCAGGGGCAGAGATCCATGTTCCTGACCTCCGGCCCCTGGGGTTCCGTCCTCAGAATTCCTCTGGCCCGACGGTCCACTTCCACAGGTATTGATCTCGTTGGTGGACATAATCGTCTGACCCGGACGGCACGCACTGTGACCTGCGCCGGGACCGGTCGTCGATGGCCATCGGTGGTCACCGCTGGTTCACCTCGGACGGCCTGGAGACGGCCTGATTTTGACGACACGTCTGGAATCTCCGACCCCCCGCTGGGGGATACGGACACGAGCTGACGACGGGTGCCGGACCGTCAAGCAGGGCCGGTGTCGAGCAGGGTCATTGCGTTGTCGGATAGGTGCTGGTCACGGCGGTGATGAGGTCGTGGGGGCGGCGGTTGGCGCGTCGGGTGGCGCGGGCGATGTTGGCCTCGCCGTTGGTGCGGTGGTAGCCGATCGAGGTGTTGCGCAGGGTGGCCAGGACGGCGGGTCCGGTGCCGGTGCGAGCTTGGTGGAGGTCTTCACGGAACGTGACGTCCCGGACGTGGTGGACGCGGTTCTCGATGTGCCATTCGCGGCGGGCCCAGTCCTGCAGGTCGGCGGGTTGGGCCTGCTCGGCGGGTAGAGACACGGTGAAGTAGGTGGTCTCGGGGCTGGTCTTCGCGCCGGTGGTGCGGGTCCGGATGATCCGGATGGCCTGCTGCGCGTGGGGGAACCTGATTCCGTCGGGGGTGTGCACGGTGATGGCTTTGACGGTGCGGGTCTCGCGGCGGCCGTGCCCGGTGTCGCGGCGGCGGTCGCCGAGTGGGACGTCGGGCCCGGGGTAGGGCTTTGAGCTGCTTGAACAAGGAGAGCAGGTGGACCTGGCCGCCGTCGCTGCGGCGGGCACCTCGAAGGGTTTTCCCGTCCACGGCGATCACCGTCCGATACCGGGCTGGCCGGGGCGTGGTCACCGGCCGGGCGCGGGCGGTCAGCCAACCGGCCAGGACGGTGGACAGCAGCCCGTCGTCCAGGCGAGTCAGCAGCCGCCACACCGTCGTGCCCACCGGCACCCCATGATCGAACCCGAGCCGGTCGCGGGCCTGCTCGTCCAGATCGTGCAGCCAGTCGGTGATCGCGGCGAACGACGATGCCCCCGCCAGGACCGTGCACACCGCGACCGCGAGCAGACCCGAGAGCGGATACCGCACGCCACGCGGGTCGCGGGGATCCGGGACCGCCGACAGGGCCTGCATCAACCGCGCGCACTCACTCTCGGTGACCGCATGTGGTGATGTGTCAGGGGTGCCGCCGTCGACGGCGGACAGTGCGGGGATCGGGCATGATGACATCGGCGGGTGAGGTCCTCGGGGTGTCGTGAAGCGTAGAGAACTCCATGATCACCGACGCGATCTCACGTCTGGCCCAGTCCACGGTCTCGCAGCATCTCAAGATCCTGACTGAGGTCAGGTTCTTCCTCCTCGAAGCCGTGAGCAACGCCCGCCATTACCGGACCAACACCCGCTGCGTGTCGCGCTTCCCCAGCGCCGCCGATGTCGTCATGGGCAAACCCGCGCCCGCTGCTGTCGGCAAGTTGATGATCGAGACCGGACTTGTCGTTCACGCGACGTCGCCTCGGGCACGGGCGCGGCCGGCTCAGCAGGGCAGGGCAGCAGGAACGAGCGGCCGGACGAGCTGTTCGCCGTGTAGGCGGGAAGGTTGTGTCATGCCGGCGGCAACGGCAGATGCGTCCCGCGTCAGCATGCTCAACGAGCCTGACGACAGTGGGTCTGGGCCGAGCAGGGCCTCGTCTGTGGCTGTCCTGAGAGGAGGGGCGGGCATACTGCAGGCATGCGTGACGGCCTGCATGGACCGAACGTGATCGCCGCTGGGCAGTCCGTGCTGCTTCTCGTAGCGGTCAGCGGCGGTGAGGCCGTGCACCTCGCGCGCCGGCAGGAGCCGCCGGCGCTAGGTCGCAGCGCCGTACTCGACCGCTACCTCACGCGCGGGGATAGTGAGCAGGAGGCGGTCCAATGGCGATATGACGTCCAGGCGCTGCGGGAGCCGGTCTGGGAGCACATGACGATGTGCGGCCGGGTATGGGCGCTGATGGTCGGCGGTGACGGCGGCACGCTGAGCAGGTGCCGGGAGCCGGCGTACGCGCCGACGTGCCGACGGTGTCTGACGCTGATGGACCGCCTGTTCCCCGCGCCGGCGGTCGACCGCAGAGTCCCGGTTGTCGCGCAGGTGATCTGCGACGTGGTGCGTGAGCACGGGTACGCGGAAGTGCGGGAGGTGCCAGGTGACCAGCTCGCCGTCCTGCGGAAGGAGATTCGGTCGCTGATCAGACAGCGGACGGGCCACCCCGCCCAGACCCTCGTTCACGGCGATCTCCTGCTGGTGGTGTGTGATCCGCTGCGTGACCGGAAGGCGGAGATGCGGGCAGCAGCCGAGGCGGTAGGAGCAGTGCTGTTTGGGGATCAGCCGCTGCCGGCCGCGCGACCCGAGCGTTCATGGGTCGTCAGGTGGACCGCGTGGGACCTGGGGTAGACGTCGGGGTGTCGTGCTGTCGGCCTTTCTGCGCGCTCGCCAATTGCGGTTACCTGAGCTGGATCTGGCCCTGACACGGCAGCAGCGCGGGCTCCTGGATGCGGTCAGACGGGCTGGCTGCGGTGCTCGCTGCTGTCGATCCTGCCCTCCCCCACGGCCCGCATGCCGACGGCGGCGACAAGGCATGCGGTGGTCACGGCGGCGAGTAAGACGTGGTAGCCGCCGTGCGGCAAGAGCGTGGCGGCGAGCAGCGGCGCGGCGGCTTTGGCCGTGGTGACGGGGGCGGTGAGGCGTCCGGCGATGGTGGCGTAGGCGGTGGTGCCGTACCGGTCGGCGAGGAGAGCTGGGGTGGCGAGACTGGCGATGCCGAACCCGAGTCCGAAGCCGGTGACGGTGATGATCGCGCCGATCGGGGTCCCGGCGAGCGGCGGCATGGCGAGGACGGCGAGGGCTTGGGTGGCGAAGACGGCGGCGACGATGGTGGTCACGGCCAACCGCCGGCGGGCGGCGGTCAGGAGAAGGCGTCCAGTGACGGACAGGACACCGAGCAGGCCGGCGATGGAGGCGGCGAAAGTTGCCGGGTGGCCGCGACTGGCGAGGTAGCCGACGATGTGGACGGTCATGGTGCTGGTGGCCGCGCCGTGGGCGGTGAACGTGCCGGCAAGGATCCAGAACCTGGCATCACGCATGGCGGCGCGCGCGACAGATCGCCGCTGCGTGTTGTCCTGCCGCTCGGGCGGGGCCGATAACGCGGCGGGCGGGGCCGGAGGTTTGCGGATGGTGAGGGCGTGCAGGGGCACCGTCACCACGCCGTAGATGGCGGCGAGGACGAGCAGGGTGCCGCGCCAGCCGAGGTGTGCGTCGAAGAAGCCGGCGAGCGGCATGAAGATGGTGCTGGCGAACCCGGCGACGATGGTGACGGCGAGCAGCGCGGTGGCGCGCCGCTCGGGGGTGAACCAGGTGACGATGACCGCGAAGGCGGGTTCGTAGAGGACCATGGCGCCGGTGATGCCGATGCCGATCATGACGGCGTAGAGCCGCCAGATGGTCTGGACTTGGGACCAGGCGATCAGCAGTACCGTGGCGGTGATGGAGCCGGTGGTCATCAGGGCGCGTCCGCCGTGGCGGTCGAGCCACCGCCCGACAGGGATGGCCATGAGGGCGCCGGCGAGGACAGAGGCGGTCAGCGCTCCGGTGACAGCGGTGGTGGAAGCGCCGATGGTGGCCGCCATCGGGCCGAGCAGGACGGCGTAGGCGTAGTAGAGAGTGCCGTAGCCGATGGTGGTGGTGATGGCGAGGGCGGCGACGATGCGCCGCCCGTGGCGCCCGCCCACCGTGGGGTCGGCGGGCGCCATCGTGGAGGTGGTCATCAGCTGCCGCAGCAGCCGCCGGTCTGGCCGCCAGCAGGTGCTACGTCGAGGCTGATGAGGTTCAGCGGCGTGGACAGCAGCCCACCGGAGATGCCGATGGCCAGGCCCTTGCCGGCCGTCTCCGCCGCCGGGGCCGGTCCGCAGCAGCTGTCGGTGCCGGTGGAGTCGGTGGGGTTGCTGTTGCAGACGCCGGTCTCGGGCAGGTCGAGCTGGACGTCCCGGGCGGCGTCCCAGTCCCCGGCGAGGGCGGCGACGACGGAGCGGACCTGCTCGTATCCGGTGGCCATGAGGAACGTCGGCGCGCGGCCGTAGCTCTTCATGCCAACGGCGTAGTAGCCGACCTCCGGATGTGCGAGCTCGTCCACGCCGTGCGGGGGCACGGTGCCGCAGGAGTGCTCGTTCGGGTCGATCAGCGGGGCGAGGGCACGGGTGGCGCCCATGATCGGGTCGAGGTCCAGGCGCAGCTCGGCGGCGATCGAGTGGTTGGGTCGGAAGCCGGTGGCGGCGACGATCCGGTCGACCGTGATGGACTCGTCGGCGCCGTCGGCGTGGCGGACGACGACGGCGACCCGACCGTCGGCCGGGGCGAGGGCGTGGACGGAGAAGCCGGTGAGCAGCCGGATCCGGCCGGCGTCGACGTGCTCGCGCAGCCGGGAGCCGAGCGCGCCGCGGGCGGGCAGGGCGTCGGCGTCGCCGCCGCCGTAGGTGCGGGCCGGGCTGGCCGAGCGGATCGCCCAGGTCACCTCGGTACCGGGCTCGGCAGCGGCCAGCTCGGCGAGGGAGAGCAGGGTGTTGGCGGCGGAGTGGCCGGCGCCCACGATCAGGGTGTGCTGGCCGGCGAAGCGGTCCCGGTCCGCGCCGAGCACGTCCGGCAGGGCGTGCTCGAGGAACGCGGCCACGTTCGTCTCCCCCCGGGCGGGCAGGCCGGAAGCGCCGAGCACGTTGGGAGTCCCCCAGGTGCCGGAGGCGTCGATGACCGCGCGGGCCAGCAGCTCGTCACCGTCGGCAAGTCGGATCAGGAACGGCGTCTGCTCGCGGCCGGCGGTGCGCAGCCGGTCCAGGCCGAGGCGGCTGATCGCCTCCACCCGCGCGCCGTAGCGCAGGTGCGGCTTGAGCTGCGGAAGCTCCGCGAGGGGCTGGAGGTATTCGGCGACGAGCTCCGCGCCGGTGGGCAGGGCGTCCTCGGCCGGGGCGACCCAGCCGGCGTCGTCGAGCAGCCGGCGCGCGGCCGGGTCGACGTTGTACCGCCACGGGGAGAACACCCGCACGTGCCCCCACTGCCGCACCGCCGCGCCAACGGTGTCACCGGCCTCCAGAAGAAGGAAGGGCAGGCCACGCTCGTGCAAGTGGGCGGCGGCGGCCAAACCCACCGGGCCCGCGCCGATCACCACGACGGGCAGCTCGGTCAGGACGCTCATCGGAAAACTCCTCTGTGTCGAAAACTGTCGAATCAAGAAGGTGCGGTTGTGCTGGGGCAGGCGGAGCGGCAGGGGTTCAGGTGATGACGGGGCTGCGGCGTTCAAGGAAGGACGACGTCACGCCATCGGCCGTGGTGCCGACCGACGCGCTCACGGATGCCGATGACCCGGAAGCCGGCGCGCTTGCGCAGAGCCAGGCTGGCGGGTTCTCCGAAAAGACATCGGACTGGGTGGTCCAGATCCCGGCGGCCTCGGTGGACGCGATCAGGGCATCGAGAAGCAGGCGCCGGAGCCGGTGATCTGCAGGGCGGCGGCGGGGTCGCCGGTGAAACCGCCGACGGCGGGGCTGTTCTCGCTCATGTCGGGTCCTTCCTCAGCGGGGGATCGTCAGCGTGTAGGCGGTGGTGCGGGCGCGGTCATAGAGGCGCTCGACCCGCTGCACGGGAGTGGACACCCGGGCACACGAGTCGCAGAACCGGACACCAGCCACGGGTGTTGGCCGGCGGCGCGTAAAGCCAAACATGGTAGGCCCCATTTCCTCATGACGCCCTGTCTTGACGTCCGTCTAACCAGAGACTTGCACACTGATTAGAGAGATGTCAACCTAGAGGCATGTCAAAGCAAGAAGCACCGCTTCGCCTCATCGACCTCAACGCCGACACACCGTGCTGCCCCCCGCTGGCGCAGCGGCGGGTTCCCGCCGAGACGGCCGCAGTGCTCGCGCCCGCGTTCAAGGCCCTCGGCGACCCGGTGCGGCTGCAGCTGATGTCGATGATCGCCTCCGCCGAAGACGGGGAGGCCTGCGTGTGCGACCTGACCCCGGCGTTCGACCTGACCGGGCCGACGATCTCGCACCATCTCAAGACGCTGCGCGAGGCGGGCCTGGTGGATGCCGAACGGCGGGGCACCTGGGTCTACTACCGCGCCCGGCCGGGGATCCTGCGCCAGCTCGCCGCCTTGCTGTCGGTCGAGCCGGCCCCCTCGTCGCAGGCGTAAACCGCCGCGCAAACCTCCTGCTCGCAGGGCGGAATGCCAGGAGGGGGCCGAACGCGATCAGCGTTGAGCGCCGGATCCCGTGCGCGAGGCGACTCCCGCTTTCCGCTGCCAACCCTGGTGAGGCCGGCCCGACACGTGAGCGGCGAGGGCAGTCATGACGTGGGCGGCGTCGCGGCCGATGCCGCGCAGGGTGTTCGAGGCGAAGGATCGCTGGAACTCCAACCCGAGATAGACCAGACCTGGATGAGTGGTGGAGATCCCACCCACCTGCTGCGGTGCGCCGTGGTCGAGGGCGCCCAGGGGCTGGAGGTAGGCAAGGTCCTGGCGGTAGCCGGTGGCGAAGATGACCGCGTCGACCGGCTCGGGCGTGGCGTCGGCCCAGATCACCCCCTCGGGCGTGAAGGCGGTGAACATCCCCCGCCGCTGAAGCAGACCGGATGCGAGGGCGTCGCGGTAGACGCCGGTGTCGAGCACGGTCGCGTGTCGGACAAGACGAGTGAGGACGCGGCGTGGCAGGCGGTCCGCGCCGGTGACCCGCAGCCAGTGGTGGAGGTCCCGCCCGCTGAGGCGTTGGGGCAGGAAGCGCACGGGTTCCCGGGTGGCGAGCGTGACGCGGGCGTGGGCCGCGATCTCGTAGGCGACCTGGACGGCGGAGTTGCCGGCGCCCACGACGATCACCCGCTTGCCCGCGTACGCCTCCGGCCGGCGGTAGTGGGCGACGTGCCGGAGATCGCCGGCGTAGTCGTCCTGGCCGGGCAGCGTCGGCAGGTAAGGGTTGCCGAAGGATCCTGTGGGGCTCGTAAAGCCGGTTCGGCTATGCTGCCTGCGAATACTCGTTGATCAACCCGCCGAGGATCGGGCGCCGTCGGATCCTGGCGGCGGTCAAGTCAGTGACTCCCGACGGCGGGTTTGGC
>NZ_QGKS01000051.1 GCF_003172935.1 Micromonospora sicca
GACAGGGGCGGGCCGCCGTCGCGGAGGGGCCGGCCAGGGCGCGCTCGACGTCGGTGACCCGGGCGGACGAGAACGCGTCCGAGTCGGCGTAGTCGTCGGCGATCGTGGCGGCCGCCTGGGCCAGCCGGCCGGTCGCGGGGGCCATGCCCCAGACCACCTCGGCGGTGGCCTGCTGGGTTTCGTGGTGGGCCTGGAGGAACTGCACCAGCTCGATGAACGCGTCGGCCGGGTTGGGGATCGGGGACTTCATGTCGTCCGCGATGTACGACAGGTGGGGGGCGTAGTTCCGCTCGACCTCGGCTTGGAGCCGGTCGGCGAACTCCCGCATCTGTCGGATGTCGGCCTCGATGCCGGCGTAGTCACGCAGCCAGCCCGCTGGCCGGTCCTCCTCGGGGATCATCGGCCCTCCTGCCTGTTACCGCACCGTTTCCCTGAGTGAGGTTAATGGCTGCGGCGCGATCTCGGCAGTCCCGACAAACTTCTTCCAGCTCAGGACCCGCCGTACCGGGGGAAAGGTCAGCGGGGGAGGCCGGAGGCGCGCCACGCGCCCCGGCCGGCGGCGGGCGCCGCGCCGACCGGACGGCCACTCCGCGCCCATGCCGACACGCCGACCGGCGCGGGGGCGGCGGCCGGGCGGGTCCGGACGGCGATGGCGCCGACCAGGGCGGCCAGTTCCTCGGCGGTCGGCACGCCGCGGACGATCCGGAACAGCGGCTCTTCGGCAGACATGACCTCAGGGTACGCGTCGAGAACTTGACCTTCGCCGCACAGTGGCGTGCCGCCGGTGTGACGGTCGCGCCTGCCGGGTACCGTCTCACCGATGTCGAACGCGCTTCCCCAACTCGTCGCCGACCGGTACCGGCTCATTTCGCCGCTCGGCCAGGGCGGCATGGGTCGGGTGTGGAAGGCGCGTGACGAGGTGCTGCACCGGGACGTTGCCATCAAGGAACTCGTCCCGCCGCCGAGCCTCACCCCTGAGGAGCGCCGCGAGATGCGGGAACGCTCGCTGCGGGAGGCGCGGGCCATCGCCCGGCTCAACAACATCAACGTGGTCCGCATCTTCGACGTGCTGCGCACCGACGGCGACCCGTGGATCGTCATGGAGTATGTGCCGTCCAAGTCCTTGCAGGACACTCTCGCCGAGGACGGTCCGGTGTCGTCGGCCAAGGCGATCCAGATCGGCCTCGGGGTGCTGGGCGCCTTGAAGGCCGCGCACAAGGCCGGCGTGATGCACCGGGATGTCAAGCCGGGCAACGTGCTGCTCGGCGACGACGGCCGGGTGGTGCTGACCGATTTCGGTCTGGCCACCATCCCCGGCGACCCGAACGTGACCCGCACCGGCATGGTTCTCGGCTCGCCCGCGTACATCGCGCCGGAGCGGGCCAAGGACGGCACCGCCGGGCCGGAGGCCGACCTGTGGTCGCTCGGCGCGACCCTCTACGCGGCCGTGGAGGGCAAGTCGCCGTACGCCCGGCCGTCCGCGATCGCCACCCTGGCCGCGCTGGCCACCGAGCCGCTGCCGCCGCCGAAGAACGCCGGGCCGCTCAAGCCGGTCCTGCAGGGACTGCTCCGCAAGGACCCGGCCGATCGGATCACCGCGGAGGTGGCCGAGCGCCTGCTCCGCAAGGCCGGCGGCAGGCGCGCGAAGGGCATCTCGCTGCTGGACGGCGTACGCCGGCCGGGGCCGAACGGCCCGCGGGAGCCGCGCCCGCCGCTGGTGCCCACGCCGCGCCCGGCGGCCGCCCGCACCGACCCGCCGGTCGCCACGCCGGCGCCGGGCAAGCCTGACCTGGGTACGGCCGCCGCCGCCGCCGGGGCCGCCGCGCTCGCGGCCGACGCCGCCGCGCCCACCGGGTCGGACGCCGCCCCGACCGCCAAGGTCGGCCCGCCGGTGTCCACTGCGGACGCCGAGCCGACCGCGAAGGTCGACGCCCCGGCGCCCGCCCTCGACGAGACCCAGGTGGACGGGCCGCCGCCCATCACCGACGGCACCCGGGTGGACGCGCCGGTTCCCGTGGCGGTCGACGACGACACCCGGGTGGAGCCGCCGGTTCCCCCGGGGGCCGACGACGACACCCGGGTCGACGCGCCGACGCCGCGCGGGCCGGCGAACCCGACCTCGGTCATGCCGGCGCCGGTGAGTCCGGTGCCGTCGACGGGCCGCGCCACCGTCGTTCCCGGCACGAAGCCGGACCACAAGCGGCGCAACCTGCTGATCGGCGTGCTGGTCGCGCTCCTGCTGGTCGGCCTGGCGGTGGCCGTACCGCTGCTGAACAGCGGGGACCACAACGGCAACGGGGGTCAGCAGGCCGGCGCTGCCCGGTCCGCCGCGTCGCAGGCGCCGCCGGCCGGGCCGAGTGACGCACCGAGCGCTGCATCGACCTCGGCCGCCCCGACCAGCGCCGCCCCCAGCCCGTCGGCGTCCGCTTCGCCCTCCGCCGCCGCCGGCACGCTGCCCGCCGGTTGGCGTTACTACCGGGGCCCGAACGGCTTCCAGGTCCCGCTCCCGGACGGATGGCGGAGCACCGCCGGCCGAAACTCGGTCACCTTCTCCGATCCGGGCAGCCTGCGGAGGCTGTATGTCCAGTGGACCGACTCGCCGAAGCCGGATGCTGTCGCGGACTGGAAGAGCCAGGAATCGTCGCGCAAGAACTACGTCAGCAACTACCAGTACCTCAGCATCACCCGCTGCGACGCCTACCGGACATGCGCCGACTGGGACTGGCTGCAGACGCGGGACGGCACCCGGATCCACGTCCGCAACCGCGGCATCGCCACCGCCAGCAACCGGGGCTACGCCCTCCGCTGGGAGGTTCCGGCGAACGACTGGAACGCCAACCTGGCCAACTTCGACGTGATCGCCAAGGGCTTCAAGCCGGACCGGGTGAACTGACCTGGCGGAATTCCCGCCACTGCGAAAGACTCGCATGGCCTTCCGTCGGACGGGGTACTGATCTCACGACGACGGAAGGAGGTACGACATGGGTTACCGACGCAAGGACACCCGGCCCCGGCTGGCACTGTGGATGCTGGTCGCGCTCGGGGACATCGTCCTGCTGCTGGTGAGTGCCGGCGTCCCCGCGCTGGTCGCGCTGCTCGGTGTCGTGGCCGTCACCGTCGCCGGGGTGGCCGCCTGGCGTCTGACGCGGCGGAGCGCCCTGGCCGGAGAGGGCATTGTTCCCGTGCCGGTCGGCGCCCGACGGAGGGCCTGACCGACGCAGGACAACGGTGGCGGCAGCCGGACCAGCTATCGACCGAGGGTGATAGGCGATCCCGCTGCCGCCGATCTGGCGTCAGTGATCAGGTGTTGTTGGCCAGGGCGATCAGTCGGGTCCGGTCGCCGTTCCAGTAGTTGCGGTCGACGGCGCCGCTGATCCCGGAGACGCTGCCGCTGGAGGTGTACTGCCAGAAGCTCCAGAACGGGGCGCCGGCGGGCAGGGTGCCGACGGTGCTGGACCAGCGGGCGATCCAGAGCGGGTGGTTGGCCCACGGGGCCGTCCAGCTGCCGGTGCACTGGTTCCACCAGCTCGTGGTGGTGTAGATGACCGCGTACCGGCTGGTGCGGGACTTGTAGGTGTTCAGGAAGTCCTGGATCCAGGTCCGCATCCCGGAGGTGGTCTTGCCGTAGCAGTAGCCGCCGCTGTACGGGTTGGCCTCCAGGTCGAGGGCCGCCGGGAGGGTGCGGCTGTCAGCGGACCAGGCGCCGCCGTTGCTGGCGAGGTAGCTGGCCTGGGTCGAGCCGGCCGAGATGTTGGGCCGGGCGAAGTGGTACGCCCCGCGGATCACGCCGGCGTTGTAGGCGTTCACGTAGTTGGCGTTGAAGGCCGAGTCCTTCACGCTGGTGCCCTCGGTGGCCTTGATGAAGGCGAACTGGATGCCGGCGTTGCGGACGCTCGTCCAGTTGATCGAACCCTGGTAGTGCGAGACGTCGATGCCGGGAGTGGTTGCTGCGGCGGCCGGTCCGGCGGTCGCGACGAGGGCCGCGGCCGCGGTGGCGACGACGGTGAGGCCGGCGGCGAGGAGCCGGCGTACGGAGAGTGTGGTACGGGCCATTGTTGCCTCCAGGGACGTCAACCAATTGACGCCCATCTTTGGAGGTAACTGCCCTAGATCACAAGAGGCTCTAAAGAATTCTTCATAGATGGCAATCGTCGCCCGGGCGGCTGATCAATGACGGTCAGCGGAGGGTGGCGGGGTCGATCTCCCAGCGGAAGGGCTCGGTCAGGGTCAGTGTCTCGCCCGCCTTGGCCACCCGGTCCTCGACGTAGTGCGCGCCGTCGAGCCGGTACAGCCGCAGCGAGTGGCTGTCACCGTCCTGCTCGACCAGCAGATACCACGGGATGCGGGCGATGGCGTAGAGCTGCATCTTGACGAGCCGGTCGGCCGCGGCGTTGCCCGGCGAGACGATCTCGCAGATCAGCCTGACCTCACCCGCTTCGATGATGCTGCCCTCATCGTCGGTCTCCGCTACCACCACGTCGGGGATGGCGATCCGGTCGACCCCGAGCCGGACGTTGACCGCCTCGAAAACCAGGAAACCGCGCGGGCGGGCGGCCGGCCGCAGGCTGTCCACCAGGTTCCAGGACACCAACTGATGCCGCTTGCTCGGAGCAGGGCTCACTATCAAACTCCCGTCGAGCAGCTCGATGCGAGCCCGCGTCTCGCCCAGGCCGAAGTAGTCGGCCTCGGTCCAAAGGCCGACGTGCGACTCCAGTGGTTCCGCACTCATCGGCTTTCACCTCCCGCTGCCGGCATCACCTGGTCAGTCTCCCACGACGAAGGCGGCGGGCACTGACCTGACACGGGAAGGACCGGTAGGCTCCCCGCCCATGCCCCTGATCGACGGCCTGACCACCCTCTGGGACAAGCTGCTCGGCGCGCAGCCCGACCCGCCGCCGCTGCTCGTCCTGCTCACCGCCATTGTCGCGCTGGTGGTCGTCGCCACCCGCCTGCCCTGGCGGATCGCCCGCAACGCCGTCACCATCGCGCACGAGGGCGGGCACGCGCTGGTGGCCCTGCTGACCGGCCGGAAGTTGCGCGGCATCCGGTTGCACTCGGACACCTCCGGGCTCACCCTCTCCGCCGGCCGGCCCACCGGCCCGGGGATGATCCTCACCCTGCTCGCCGGGTACGTCGCCCCGTCGCTGGTCGGCCTCGCCGGCGCCTGGCTGCTCGCCGGCAACCGGATCACCCTGCTGCTCTGGGTCGCCGTGGCGCTGCTGCTGGCCATGCTGGTGCTGATCCGCAACGTCTTCGGCGTGCTCTCGCTGCTGGTCACCGGCGGGGCGGTGCTCGCCGTCTCCTGGTACGCCTCCGCGCAGGTGCAGGCCGCCTTCGCCTGGACCTCCGTCTGGTTCCTGCTCCTCGGCGGCGTACGGCCGGTGGTGGAGCTGCAACGGCTGCGCAGCCGGGGCCGGATGCCGGAGTCCGACGCCGACCAGCTCGCCCGGCTGACGCCGTTCCCGGCACTGTTCTGGGTGACCGTCTTCGCGCTGGTCAGCCTGGCCGCCCTCGGCGTCGGCGCGCTGCTGCTCGCGGGCCCGATCCTGACCGACGCCGGCCTCACCCTCTGAACGAACCGGGCGAGCCGGCGGAGGACCCGGGCGAGTCGCCGGGGGGACTCAAGCCGGCCGTGGAGGGACCGCGGCGGGCCGGGCGCGTGGTTAGGCTGCCCGGGCATGGATGAGGTGACCACCCGGAATCGGGCCGCGTACGACCGGATCGCCGAGGACTTCGCCGCCCGTAATCCCGACGTGCCCGTCCCGTACCTGACGCTGGCCGACGAGTTCCAGCGGCGGGCCGACGGGCCGCTGCTCGACCTTGGCTGCGGGCCGGGCCGGGACCTCGGCTTCTGGGCCGCCCGGGGCGCGACGACCGTCGGCCTGGACCTGTCGGCCGCCATGCTGCGGGCGGCCCGGGCGCGGGTGCGGGCCCCGCTGGTGCAGGCCGACCTGCTGCGGCTGCCGTTCCGGGCCGGCGCGTTCGGCGGGGTCTGGTGCTCGGCTTCGCTGCTGCACCTCCCCAAGGCCGCCGCCCCGGCCACGTTGGGCGGCATCCGGCGGGTGCTGCGGCCCGGCGGGCCGCTGCTGCTCAGCGTCTAGGAGGGCGAGGGGGAGAGCTGGGAGCGGTGGCCCGGGGAGACTGCAGACCGCTTCTTCGCCTGGTACCGGATGGAGGAGATCGAGGATCTGCTGAGCGGTGCGGGGTTCACCCCGCTGCGCGCGGCACGGGACGTCTCGCACATCGGCCAGCGGTGGATCTGCCACCTCGCCGCGGCGGGCTGACCCGACGACGGGCAGAATCGGACAGATGCGATACGTGATCATCGGGGCGGGCGCGGTCGGCGGCACCATCGGCGTACGGCTGGGGGAGGCCGGCCGCGACGTGGCGTTGGTGGCCCGCGGCGCGCACCTGGACGCGATCCGGGACCGGGGGCTGATCCTGCGCTCCCCGGACGGGACGGTGACCTGGCGCGGGCCGGCCACCGACGGGCCGTCCGCCGAGCCGCTGCCGGCCGACACCGTGCTGGTGCTGACGGTGAAGTCGCAGGACACCGAGGCGGCGCTGGCCGCCTGGGTGGATGCGCCGGTCGACGGTGGCGGTACGGCGGGAGAGCGGTTGCCGCTGCTCGTCGCCCAGAACGGGGTGGCCAACGAGCGAGCCGCGCTGCGGCTCTTCGCCCGGGTGCACCCGGTCTGCGTCTGGCTGCCCGCCACCCACCTGGAGCCCGGCGTGGTCGTCGCCAACGGCCACCCGCACCCGGGGATGCTGCACCTGGGCCGCTACCCGTCCGGGTCGGACGACACCAGCCGGGCGATCGCCGCCGACCTGACGGCCGCCGGGTTCGTCGCCCCGGTCCGCGACGACGTGATGCGCTGGAAGTACGGCAAGCTGCTGAGCAACCTCGGCAACGGCCTCCAGGCGCTGCTCGGGCGGGACATCCCGGAACCGCTCGCCGAGCGGGTCCGGGCCGAGGGGGTCGCGGCGTTCGCCGCGGCCGGGATCGCGCACACCTCGCCCGAGGAGGAGGCGGCCGAGCGCGGCGACCAGGTCCGGCACCGTCCGGTCGACGGCGAGGAACGGTCCGGCGGCTCGACCTGGCAGAGCCTGGCGCGGGGCACGGGTTCGGCCGAGGCCGACCACCTCAACGGCGAGATCGTGCTCCTCGGCCGGCTGCACGGCGTGGCGACGCCGGCGAACGCGGCGGTCCAGCTCGCGGTGCGGCAGGCGCTGCGCGAGCGGATCCCGGCGGGCGGCTTCCCGCTCGCCGAGCTGGAGCGGCTGATCGGCTGAGGTTCCGCCGTGCTCACCGCGCGGCCTCGGGGGAAGCGCTCCATGTCACAGCGGGACAGCTTCCCGGGGGGCCGGGCAAAGAAAGACCGGCCGGCGGGGCAACCACCCGTGCGACGCCAGGCGTGTCTCCTGCGACCACGGGGAGGTGGCAGATTGCCGGACATCGACGGGTTCGACGAGTTCTATCGCGGCAGTCGACAACGGCTGCTCGGGTTCGTCTACGTGCTCACCGGGAATCTCGCCGAGGCGCAGGACGCCGTCCAGGAGGCGTACATCCGCGCCTGGCAGCGCTGGTCGACGGTGAGCGGGTACGACGACCCGGAGGCGTGGGTGCGGGTGGTGGCCAGCCGCATCGCGGTGAGCCGGTGGCGCAGCCTGCGCAGCCGGGCCCGGGCGTACCTGCGGCACGGGGTCGAGGAGAGCGTCCCGGCGCCGAGCACCGAGACGGTGGAGGTGGTGGCCGCGCTGCGCCGGCTGCCCGAGGCCCAGCGCACCGCCATCGCGCTGCACTACCTGCTCGGTATGCCGGTCGCCGAGGTGGCGCGGGAGACCGAGGCCCCGGTGGGCACAGTCAAGGCCCGACTCTCCCGGGGGCGTGCCGCACTCGCCGGACTGCTCGCGGTCGTGGATCTGGAGGAGGAGGCCGCAGATGCGTGACGACGTGACGTTTGTCGAGCGGTTGCACCGGGACCTGCGGGACGTCTCCTGGCCGGAGCCGACCGAGATCCGCGTCCGGGCCCGGCGCCGCACGCGTCGTACTGCGGGGGTGGTGGCTGCGGTCGTGCTGGCGGTCACCTCGGCCACCGCCGTCCTGGCGCCCCGTCCCGGTGCCCCGGAGCCACCCACCGCCCCCACGTCCGGGGATCCGGCCGTCGGTGGGAGGGCCGAGATTTCCACGGAGGCGCTGCTGGCACCGTCCGACCTGCCGGTGAAGAGCGACGAGGGCCTCGGCGACTCGGGGCTCGATGAGCGGGTCCGGGTCGACGACATTCTCCGATCGTGTGCCCTGGACCAGGGGCTGCCGGCGGACCAGGCCATCTCGCGCTACTCCCGCTCGCAGACCCTGCTGGGCACCTTCGAGGCCGGAACCCTCGTGTCCCGGGCCCCAGTGATCAGCCAGGACGTCTACCGGCTGACCACTGAGGCGGCGGGCCAGGTCTTCACCGACCTCGACCGGCTGGTGGCCGCCTGCACGGCGTGGCGGCAGAGGCTTCCGATCCAGGGGGAGGGGAAGACGGTCAGCGCCACGGTGGTGCACCAGTGGACGGTGACCGAGCGCGACTTCGCCGGCGACCAGGCGGTCCTGCTGCGGCACACCATCTCGGTTCCACTGGACGCGGTGACGGGCAAGCCCGTCGGCTTCACGCCCCTGCCCCAGATCACGCTGGTCGTCCGGGTCGGTGACCTGGTCACCGTACTGGTACCGGCCGATCCCATGCTGCCGTTCGTGCCGGGCAGCGACGTGACCGACGCGCAGCTGCGCGACGTGGCGCGCGCCGCGGCCCGCCGGATGTGCTCCGCGGCCAACCCTGGCTGCTGACGCGACGAGGCCCCCGCCGACCACGGCGGGGGCCTCGGTGCAACCGCTACAGCGGGATGTTTCCGTGCTTTTTCGGGGGCAGGGTCTCGCGCTTGGTGCGCAGCACCCGCAGCGCCCGGACGATCTGGGTACGCGTCTCGTGCGGCGGGATCACCGAGTCGACGTACCCACGCTCGGCGGCGATGTACGGGTTGGCCAGGGTGTCCTCGTACTCGGCGATCTTCTCGGCCCGGACGGCGGCCGGGTCGTCGGCGTTCGCCAGCTCCGAGCGGTAGAGGATGTTCACCGCGCCCTGCGCGCCCATCACCGCGATCTGCGCGGTCGGCCAGGCGAAGTTCAGGTCCGCGCCGAGGTGCTTCGAGCCCATCACGTCGTACGCCCCGCCGTACGCCTTGCGGGTGATCACGGTGATCTTCGGGACGGTCGCCTCGGCGTACGCGTAGATGAGCTTCGCGCCGCGGCGGATGATGCCGTCCCACTCCTGGCCGGTGCCGGGGAGGAAGCCGGGGACGTCCACGAAGGTCAGCACCGGGATGTTGAACGCGTCGCAGGTGCGCACGAACCGGGCCGCCTTCTCCGAGGCGGCGATGTCCAGGGTGCCGGCGAAGTGCATCGGCTGGTTGGCGACCACGCCGACCGGGCGTCCCTCGACCCGGCCGAAGCCGACCACCAGGTTCTGCGCGTAGAGCGGCTGGACCTCCAGGAACTCCCCGTCGTCGAGGACGTGCTCGATGACTCGGTGGATGTCGTACGGCTGGTTGGCCGAGTCCGGGATCAGCGTGTCCAGTTCCCGGTCCTCGTCGGTGATGTCGAGGTCGGCGGGGGACTCGAACACCACCGGCTCGTCGAGGTTGTTCGACGGCAGGTAGGACAGCAGCGCCTTGACGTACTCGATCGCGTCCTCCTCGTCGGCGCCGAGGTAGTGCGCGTTGCCGCTGCGCGAGTTGTGGGTGCGGGCGCCGCCCAGCTCCTCCATCCCGACGTCCTCGCCGGTGACCGTCTTGATCACGTCGGGGCCGGTGATGAACATGTGCGAGGTCTGGTCGACCATCACGGTGAAGTCGGTGACCGCCGGGGAGTAGACCGCGCCGCCCGCGCACGGGCCCATGATCAGCGAGATCTGCGGGATGACGCCGCTGGCCCGGACGTTGCGGAAGAAGATCTCCCCGTAGAGGCCGAGCGAGGCGACCCCCTCCTGGATGCGCGCGCCGCCGGAGTCGTTGATGCCGACGACCGGGCAGCCGATCTTCATGGCCAGGTCCATCACCTTGACGATCTTCTCGCCGAAGACCTCGCCCAGCGAGCCGCCGAAGACCGTGAAGTCCTGCGCGAAGACGCAGACCTGCCGGCCGTCCACGGTGCCGTAGCCGGTGACCACGCCGTCACCGTACGGGCGGTTCTTCTCCAGCCCGAAGGCCGTCGACCGGTGCCGGGCCAGCTCGTCCAGCTCGACGAAGGAGCCCTCGTCGAGCAGCATCTCGATGCGCTCCCGCGCGGTCTTCTTGCCCCTCGCGTGCTGCTTCTCGACCGCGCGCGCCGACCCGGCGTGCACCGCCTCGTCGACCCGACGGTCCAGGTCCGCCAGCTTGCCCTCAGTGCTGTGGATGTTGATCCCGGTCTCGGTAGTCACCCAGGGAATATAACGATGGTTCAGGCGGCCGCCGCTGTGCAGTGCGCCTCACCGGGCTCCCGGCGGTATCCGGCCGACGCCGGGAGGGCGGGGCCGTAGGCTGGCGGGATGGCCGGCTCGCCGTACACCGATCTGGACCGCCCCCCGCTGTCGGCGGCCCGGCTGCGGCGCGCGCTGATCGCGCCGCACGGCCCGTGGCGCCGCCTGGAGTTGCGCGCGGAGACCGGCTCCACCAACGCCGACGTGGTCTCCGCCGCGCGGGCCGGCGAGCCGGAGGGCCTGGTGGTGGTCGCCGAGCGGCAGACCGCCGGCCGGGGCCGGCGCGGCCGGGTCTGGCAGTCGCCGCCCCGGGCTGGCATCGCGACCAGCGTCCTGCTCCGGCCCGGCGAGGCCGTCCCGGAGCGCGGCTGGTCGCCCGTCCCACCCGCCGGGTACGGCTGGCTGCCGCTGCTCGCCGGGGTCGCGCTGGTCGAGGCGGTGGCCCGGCTGGCCGAGCTGGAGGCCGCCCTGAAGTGGCCCAACGACCTGCTGATCGACGGCGCGAAGTGCGCCGGGGTGCTCGCCGAGGCGGTCCCCGGCGCCGTCCCGACCCAGCCACCGGCCATCGTGGTCGGCATCGGCCTCAACGTCACGCTCCGCGCCGACGAGCTGCCCGACAACCCCACCGGGCTGCCGGCCACCTCGCTGCAGCTCGCCGGGGCGGCGGCGACCGACCGCGATCCGCTGCTGCGCGCCCTGCTCCGCTCGCTCGCCGACTGGTACGACCGCTGGCGCGACGCCGGCGGCGACGCGGTGGCCAGCGGGCTGCGCGACGCGTACCTGGCCGGCTGCGCCACGATCGGCCGCCAGGTTCGGGTGCTGCTGCCGGACGGCCGCGAGGTGAACGGCACCGCGACCGGCGTGGATCCGGACGGCCAGCTGCTGGTCGAGGGGCCCGCGGGGCAGCTGCGGCTCGCCGCCGGCGAGGTACTGCACGTGCGCTGACCCGCTTTAGCGCCGCGCGGCTGATCCCTGGGCGAGCGTCGACCGGTTACGGTCAGCCCGTCCTGTTCTGCGAGGAGGTTTCCGTGGCGTTCCCCGAAGACGTGCTCACCGAGGATGAGCACGTCGTGCTCCACCTGCACCCGCACTGGAAGGCGCTGTTGCGGCCGATCCTGGTGCTGGTGCTCGCCGTCGCGGCGGTGGTGGCGGGTTGGCTCCTGCTGCCCGACGGCGACGGCGGCACGATCGCGCTCTACGCGATCGCCGCGCTCGGCCTGGCGCTGGTGTGCTGGCTGGGTCTCTGGCCGTTCCTGGTCTGGCGGACCACGCACTACCTCTTCACCGACGAGCGGGTGCTGCTCCAGGAGGGGGTGTTCTCCCGGAACCGGCGGGACCTCCCGTTGACCCGGATCAACGACCACTCGATGCACCAGCGGTTCCTGGAGCGGCTGCTCGGCTGCGGCACCCTGACCATCGAGTCGGCCGGCGAACGCGGCCAGTCGGTGCTCAACGACGTGCCGCACGTCGACCGGGTGCAGACCAAGCTCTACGAGCTGGTCGAGGCCCACCACGACAAGCACTCCCTGGGCGACGGCGAGATGCGCGAGATCCTCGCCGACATGCGCGACGGCAAACCCCTCCGCGACCCCAGCGTCTGACCCCTTTTTGTTGATCAAGAGGTTTGCGTCGCGGCCGACGCGAACCTCTTGACCAACTTCGGCTGGGGCCGCGGCCGGGCTGGGCCGGGTGGTCAGCGGCGGGGGGAG
>NZ_QGKS01000142.1 GCF_003172935.1 Micromonospora sicca
GCAGCGGACCGCGCGGCGGCACCGCGGCGGGCGGCACCGCCGGGCCCGGGCCGGCACCCTCCGGTCCGAGTTCCGCACGCTGCTGCTTGGCCGTCCGCAGGTCGTCGATCCAGCCGAACTCCTCGCCGGCGACCGCGTCCTCCGGCTCGGCGTCGGCCCTGCCCCGCCCCCACCGGCGGCCCTTGGCACGAGGGTCTCGCCGCTCGTCGGGGCCGTCCTCCGGCCGCTCCGGACCACGCGCCATCACTGCTGACCCTCCCCGACGGCGTCGCTGCCGCCCTCATCCACCCCGCCGACCTGCTCCGGACCCGCTGGGTGCCGGCCGTTCACGGCGACCGGTGCGGGCTGCTCCGCCCGCCCCGCCGGTACGGGCAGCCCCCGGACGATCCGGCGCAGCAGCGGCAGCCGGGTGGCCACCGACCGCTCGGCCCCGTGCCCGCTGGGCTGGTAGTACTCGGTCCCGACGAGGTCGTCCGGAGCGTACTGCTGGGTGACCACACCGCGGTGGTCGTCGTGCGGGTAGCGGTAGCCGGCGCCGTGCCCGAGGCCCCGCGCGCCGGAGTAGTGCGCGTCGCGCAGGGCGCGGGGGACGGCGCCGCCGCGACCGGCCCGCACGTCGGCGATGGCGGCGCCGATGGCGGTGGTGGCCGAGTTCGACTTCGGGGCGGTGGCCAGGTGGATCACCGCCTGGGCCAGGTTGAGCTGTGCCTCGGGCAGGCCCACGTACTCCACGGCGTGGGCGGCGGCGGTGGCCACGCTCAACGCGGTGGGGTCGGCCATTCCCACGTCCTCGCTGGCGAAGATCACCAGGCGGCGGGCGATGAACCGGGCGTCCTCGCCGGCCACCAGCATCCGGGCCAGCCAGTGCAGTGCCGCGTCCACGTCCGAGCCGCGCATGCTCTTGATGAACGCGCTGGTCACGTCGTAGTGGGCGTCGCCGTCGCGGTCGTAGCGGACCGCGGCGACGTCGACCGCCTGCTCGGCGGTCGCCAGGTCGATCCGGCCGGTGCCGAGCGCGGTGGCGGTGGCGGCGGCCGCCTCCAGGGCGGTCAGCGCCTTGCGGACGTCCCCGCCGGCGAGGCGTACGAGATGGTCCTCGGCGTCGGTGGCCAGGGTGAGCGCGCCGCGCAGGCCGCGCTCGTCGGCGACCGCGCGGCGCAGCAGGCCGCGTACGGCGTCGTCGTCCAGCGGCTGGAGGGTGAGCAGCACGCACCGCGACAGCAGGGGCGAGATGACCGAGAAGTACGGGTTCTCAGTGGTCGCCGCCAGCAGCGTGACCGTGCGGTCCTCCACCGCGGCGAGCAGCGAGTCCTGCTGGGTCTTGCTGAACCGGTGCACCTCGTCGATGAAGAGCACGGTCTGCGGGCCGCCCGCCCGGCGCTGCCGGCGAGCGGTCTCGATCACCGCCCGGACGTCCTTCACCCCGGCGGAGAGGGCTGACATGGCGACGAAGCGACGGTCGGTGGCCCGGGCGACGAGGTGGGCGATCGTGGTCTTGCCGCTGCCCGGCGGCCCCCACAGGATCACCGACATGGGCGCCGCGCCGCCGACCAGTTGCCGCAGGGGCGCGCCCGGCGCGAGCAGATGATCCTGCCCGACCAGCTCGTCGATGCTGGCCGGCCGCATCCGGACCGGCAGCGGAGAATCCGCGCCGGCGGCGGTGAACGCGTCGACGCCACCGGAACCCGCGGGGGCGCTGGGCGCCCCGGCGGGTTCGCCGAAGGTGAAAAGGGCGTCGGACTCCATCACGAAGACAGTACCGGGCCGGGCTGACGGCGCTGGAATCGCGCCGCCGGCCCGGCCAGCGGTGATCGGATCCGGTCAGCCCCGACCGGGGCGGCGACCCCGGTACCAGCGGCCGCCGCCAGCGCCGCGCGGGCCGGAGCCGACCCCGGCCAGGTAGAGCGAGAGCAGCAGGAAACCGATGAGGGCCAGGGTCCAGTTGTTGAACAGGTCGGGGGCGCCGAGGTTGCTGTTCAGGAAATCGAGCAGCAGCGCGAAGCCGAACACGATGGCCGCGAGAATGGCGAGCATGTCGTTCCTCCGGTGGGGGGTCCCAGTAGGTCGGCACGTGATGTACCCAATCGGTCTCTTCGCCAATCTCCACCGTGGACCGGCCCACCCCCGGGCTCCGTCGACGCCCCGGTCGGCGTTCTAGGCTGGCCGCATGATCACTGCCGACCAGGTCCTGGTGGGACGGGACGCACTCCTGGCCGCCACCGGACACCACCCGTACGCCCGGCACGCGCTCTGGCGGGACCACCAGCCGCGGGGCTGGCGCCGGGACGGGGCGGTGGGGTGGCTCCTCCCCCCGGAGCAGGGCCCGGCGGGTGGGGCACTGGGGCCGGCCGCTCCGGCGGTGGACGTCTTCGCCGGTCTCCTGGCGGACGGGGTGCTGCGGCCGGGCCAGTGGCTGCACCTGCCCCGCACCACGGCGGAGAAACTGGCCGGGCGGCTGACCATCGCCCGGCTCGACGAGTGGGACTTCCTCTGGACCACCACGCCCCCGCCGCCCCGGCCGGAGGAGGAGCGGGTGGTACGCCTCACCGAGGCCGACCACCCGGCGCTGGCGGCGCTGATCGAGGAATCCTTCCCGACCACCACCTCCCGGCCCGGCGACCCGCGCATCGTCGACTGGTACGGCATCCGCGACGGTGACCGCCTGGTCGCCTGCGGCGCGGACCGCAGCCGGGGCGACATCGGCTTCCTGGCCGGCCTGACGGTGGCGAGCGACCGGCGGGGCCGGGGTCTCGGCGCGGCGCTGACCGCCGGGATTACCCGCGCCCTGGTCGCCCGGTACGACCACGTCGCGCTCGGCGTCTACACCGACAACGTCGGGGCGATCCGGCTCTACCGCCGGCTCGGCTACACCGGCACCGAGCACCGCAGCTCGGTCCACCTCGGCTGACCGCATCCCCGGCGACCCGACCCCACCGGGCGGAGACCGGCGGGTCGGGTCGTGGCGGCAGCGGGTCAGCGGCTCCGGGTGGCGGTCACTTCGGCGGTCGGAACGGTCTCGGGAGAGACGGCTCCGGTGGCCGGTGCCGCGGGATCGGCCAGCCCCGAGGCGAGCTCGGGCTCGGCGACCGGCGCGCCCGGGCCGACCGGCGGGGTCCCGCTCCCGTCGGCGGTCGCGGCCCGCCCGACGCGCCAGGCCGGCAGGTAGAGCGGGGCGGCCAGGGCGAGCACCACCGCGCCGACGAACATGGCGGTGCTGACGCTGCTGCGGTCCGCCAGCGTGGTCAGGACGACCATGCCGAGTGCCCCGGCCGGCTGGGCCATCATCGAGTTCAGCGAGATCACGCTGGTCCGGTACGGCCCGTCGACCTGGCGGTGCAGCAGCCCCATGTGCAGCGGGTTCGACGCGCCGTGCACGGTGTAGCAGGCCAGGTAGGCGATGAGCACCCCGACCGGGCCGGCGAAGACACCCATCCCGACCACCGTCACGCCCTGCAGGATCCGCAGCAACGCGGCGGCGGGCGCGGCGCCGAGCCAGCGCAGCAGCAGCGGGGTCAGCGCGGCGCCCGCCGCGTTGGCGAGCCAGGCCACCGAGCTGGCCGGGCCGAGCAGCGCCGCCGCCCGGTCGGCGTCCCCGACCACCTCGGCGAGGCGGACCGGCAGCAGCGACTCGAAGGTCACCATCCCGAAGCCCCAGAACAGCTCGACGCAGACCAGGGCGAGCAGCACCCGGGAGCGGCGCAGCAGTCCGACCGCCTGCCCGACCATCCGGGGCGCCTCGACCATCGAGGCCCGCAGCGCGCCGGCGCCCCTGGCCGACCGGGTCTCGACCAGCAGACGCAGCAGGACGACCAGGGCGATCGTCTGGAGGGCGATGGCCACCAGCACGGGCAGGGTCAGCGCGCTGATCGGCCCGACCGGACCCAGCGCGACCAGGCCGCCGCTGAGCAGCGCACCGGCGCCGATGGCGACGCCGATGACGGTGCCGGCGTAGCCCAGGCCCCGCTCGTACTCGGCCTTCGGGTCGGCGGCGAGGGTGGCGTCTACGTACCAGGACTCCAGCGGGCCGCTGTCCAGCGCCCGGTAGACGCCCTGCAGGGCCCAGGACAGGAAGAAGAGCCAGAACGAGCCGGCCACCGCGAAGATGGCCAGCGAGACCAGGCAGACCATCCAGGCGGCCACGAGCACCGGCTTGCGGCCGAGCGCGTCGGCGAGGCCACCGGTCGGCAGTTCCAGCGCGAGCACGATCAGGCCCTGGGCGGTGCCGACCAGGCCGATCTGGGTGAGCGACAGGCCGCGTTCCTGCATCAGCAGGATCATCACGGGGATCATCAGGCCGGCGGGGAGCCAGCGCAGGCCGTTGAGGGTGAGGTAGCGGAACCGGACCTGGCGTACGGACAGCGCGCTCATCGCATCTCCTGGAACAACGGGTAGGCGGCGAGGAAGACCTGCACCGGCGCGGCGTCCGGCTCAGCGGGATCCGATTCGGCGCGGTAGCGCTCCAGGACCTGCCACAGCTCAGCCTTGAGCTCCTCCAGGCGGGCCGGTGGGATCGTCATGAAGATGTCGCCCATGCCGAGGGCGTCCCGCCAGGCGGGCGACCACTCGTGCTGGATGGCGAACCACCGCTCGGCGTGCTCCACGAGGAGACGCACCTGGTCGCCCTGGATCCACTCGATGGCCGCCCGGGCGTCCGGGTCGTCGTCGAAGTCGGTCGGCTCCCAGTTGGTGACGTCGTGCGCGGCCCGCCACCAGCGCTGCCGGCCGGTGCCCCGGTCGGTGTCCTCGACGACCAGCCCGACCTCGGCCAGCTGGCGGAGGTGGTAGCTGGTGGCGCCGGTGTTGGTGCCGAGCAGCTCGGCGAGGGCGGTGGCAGTGGCCGGGCCTTTCACGCGCAGGGCGCCGACCAGGCGCATGCGCAGCGGGTGGGCGAGCACCCGCACCTGGCGGTGGTCGATCCGCACCGCACGGGGCTCGGGCCGGGTCCCCGGATTTTCGTTCTCCATGCCTTGCACAATATCCGTGCACACTTCCTGTGCACAATAGTCATGCACAGGAAGTGTGCATGATCCGACGCTAGCGGCGATGAACGGGTCAGGCCGCGAGAAGTTCGCGGACCCCGCGCAGCCGGGTGCGCAGCAGACCGGCGGCGCGGGTGGAGTCGAGGCGTACCTCGGTGGGGCGGAGCAGGCCGGACGCGGCGCTGGTGGTGGTCTTCATCCCGGCCGGGTCGAGCCCTTCCCGGCGGGCCACCAGCAGGCCCAGCTCGGCGCGGCTGACCGCGTCCGGGCCGGCCACGTTGAGCGGCCCGGCGTACCTCGACGGCACCAGTTCGAGGACGGCGGCGGCCACGTCGACCACGTCCACCGGGCAGCGGAGCTCGTCCGTGAACAGGGCGGCCCGGCCGGCGAGCGCGTCGCGGCAGAGCTGGATCTGCTTGCTCCCCTTCCCCAGGATCAGCGACGTGCGCACCAGCGCCGCGCCCGGGTCGACCGCCCGGACCGCGGTCTCCGCCGCCGCCTTCGCCGCCCCGTACGGGAACACCGGGGTGGGCGGCTCGTCGTCCGGATAGGGCGCCGACCGGCCGGCGTGCAGCGCGTCGCTGGACAGGTGGACCAGGCGGGCCCCCAGCTCGGCGGCGGCGAACGCCACGTGGGCCGCCCCGTCCGCGGTGACCGCCCAGTCGTCGTACCGGTAGGGGGTGCCGATGACGGCGTCGGGGCGTACCGCCGTGACCAGCGCGCGCACGGCGGACCGGTCGGTGACGTCGAGCCGGCGCGCCTCGACGCCCGGCACCGCGACGGCGGCCGAGTGGTACGTCCCGACCACCCGCTGCCCCGCGGCCACCGCCTGCCGGCAGATCTCGGCGCCGAGGAAGCCGCTGGCCCCCACCACGAGCAGTGTCATCCCGTTCCCCGTTCCCGAAAAGGTCGAGCGGTCCGCGTCATCATGACGCGGACCGCTCGATCACGTGGGGACGGCTCAGGTGGGGTCGGCGACCGGAGCCACCGGACCGGCGGTGCCGGCGTGCACCCCGGTCGGCGCCTTCGGCTTGGCGTCGATGCCCGCCTCGGTGCGCTGCTGCGCGGTGATCGGCGTCGGCGCGCCGGTCAGCGGGTCGAAGCCACCGCGGGTCTTCGGGAAGGCGATCACCTCGCGGATCGAGTCCGCGCCGGCGAGCAGCATGCAGACCCGGTCCCAGCCGAACGCGATGCCGCCGTGCGGCGGGGCGCCGTACTTGAACGCCTCCAGCAGGAAGCCGAACTTGTCCTGCGCCTCCTCCGGGGTGATGCCGAGCAGGTCGAAGACCCGCTTCTGCACGTCGCCCCGGTGGATACGGATGGAGCCGCCGCCGATCTCGTTGCCGTTGCAGACGATGTCGTACGCGTACGCCAGGGCCCGGTCGGGGGCCTCCTCGAACCGGTCGACCCACTCGGCGTTCGGCGAGGTGAACGGGTGGTGCACGGCCGTCCAGCCGCCCTCGTCGGTGCGCTCGAACATGGGCGCGTCCACCACCCAGCAGAACGCCCAGGCGCTCTCGTCGATCAGGCCGGCCCGCTTGGCGATCTCGATCCGGGCCGCGCCGAGCAGCTCCTGCGCCTCCCGCGTGGTGGCGCTGGCGGCGAAGAAGACCGCGTCGCCCGGCTTCGCGCCGACCGCGTCGGCGAGCCCACCCAGGTGCTCGGCGGAGAGGTTCTTCGCCACCGGCCCACGCGCCTCGCCGGTCTCCGCGTCGAGCACCACGTACGCCAGGCCGCGCGCGCCGCGCGCCTTGGCCCAGTCCTGCCAGCCGTCCAGCTCCTTACGGCTCTGCGCGGCGCCACCGGGCATGACGACCGCGCCGACGTAGCCGCCCGCGCCGATCGCGCCGGCGAACACCCGGAACTCGGTGCCGCGCAGGTAGTCGGTCAGCTCGGTCAGCTCGACGCCGTAGCGCAGGTCCGGCTTGTCCGAGCCGTACCGGGCCATCGCGTCGTGCCAGGTGATCCGCGGGATCGGCCGGGAGATCTCGTGACCGGCCAGGTCCTTCCAGAGCGCCGAGACGATCGCCTCGCCGAGGTCGATCACGTCGTCCTCGGTGACGAAGGACATCTCGATGTCGAGCTGGGTGAACTCGGGCTGGCGGTCGGCCCGGAAGTCCTCATCCCGGTAGCAGCGGGCGATCTGGTAGTACCGCTCCATGCCGCCGACCATCAACAGCTGCTTGAACAGCTGCGGCGACTGCGGCAGCGCGTACCAGCTGCCCGGTTGGAGGCGGACCGGGACCAGGAAGTCGCGGGCGCCCTCCGGGGTGGAGCGGGTCAGCGTCGGCGTCTCGATCTCCAGGAAGTCGCGCTCGTGCAGCACGCCCCGGGCGAGCTGGTTGGCCCGCGAGCGCAGCCGCATCGCGTTGGCCGGGCCGCTGCGGCGCAGGTCGAGGTAGCGGTACCGGAGCCGGATGTCGTCGCCGGCCTCGATCTGGTCGTCCACGGGCAGCGGCAGCGGGGCCGCCTCGGAGAGCACCTCCAGCTCGCTGGCGGTCACCTCGACCTCGCCGGTGGGCAGGTCCGGGTTCTCGTTGCCGGCGGGCCGGCGGGTCACCTCGCCGGTGACCTGCACGCAGAACTCGTTGCGCAGCGCGTGCGCGTCCTCCTCGCGGAAGACCACCTGGACCACGCCGGAGCCGTCGCGCAGGTCGACGAAGATGACCCCGCCGTGGTCGCGCCGGCGGGCCACCCACCCGGCGAGCGTCACCGTCGAGCCGGCGTCCGCGGCGCGCAGGCTTCCGGCATTGTGGGTACGGATCACGGCTGGCAACTCCTCATCGTGGAACAGTCCTCACCGGTCATTCTGTCAGGGGCGGCCGCCCTTCCTCCCGGGCACCCGGCACGCGGGTGCGATTCGTCGCCGGACCAACGGGCGAACCACGACGGATGGACCGCCCGGCCGGTTACCGTGACCGGATGCGTGCCGTACCGACGTGGGCCGTGGTCATGGCGGGGGCGGCACCGGTGCTGCTGGTGACCGGCGCGACGGTCGCGGGCGCCCGGCAGCCCACCGGCTACGACCCGATCCGGGACACCATCAGCGAGCTGGCCGGGCAGGGCGCCACCGACGCCTGGATCATGGTCGGCTGTCTGGTGCTGCTCGGCTGCTGCTACCTGGCGACCGCCGCCGTGCTGCACGCGGCCGGGTTGCCCAGCCGCTTCCTGCTGGCCGTCGGCGGAGTGGCCACCATCGCGCTGGTCGCCTTCCCGCGACCGAAGGTCGGCGGCTCCCCCGGCCACGGCACCGTGGCGACCGTGGCCGTGCTCGCCCTGACGCTCTGGCCGGCCTGTTCGGCGCTGTGGCTGCCGCGTGGCCCGGACGCCGGGCACCCCGCCCGCCCGGAGCCGCCCTGGGCGTTCCGCCGACCGGTGGCGCTCAGCGTCACCGCGTTGCTGCTGAGCCTGTTCGGCTGGTTCGCGTTCGAGGTCACCGGAGAGTCCCGGACCGGGTTGGCCGAGCGGGTGACGGCGGTGGCGGTCGCGCTCTGGCCGCTGCTGGCGGTGCTCTCCGCCCGGCGGGCGCAGCTCGCGCGATCCGCCGACCCCGGCCCGCCCGTCAGTCCGAGTCGGCGGACAGCAGATGCCGCACCTGCGGAGCACCGTCGACCAGCTCGCGGGCCCGCTCCTCGACGGCCTGGTCGGCTCCCGTGAGCCCGCCGCCGTGGTGCGGGTGCTCCTCCCAGGACGGCACCTGGTAGACCTCGACGAAGCCGTGCGCCCGCTCCCCGGCCCGGAACAGCCCCAGCGCACCGCCCCGGTCCGCCGACGGGACCGGCCGTCACGGGGGCGCTCACCGGGCGGAAGGTACCCCGGGCCGGGCCGCCCAGTCCGCTGATCGCGGGGAAGCGGCACGGAACGGGCCGCCGGTCACCCGGCGGCCCGCTCCCATGGGGTGGCTCAGTAGACGCTGACGCCGTAGACGCTGAGCGCCTCGGTGACCGGCTGGAAGTAGGTGGTGCCGCCGGAGGAGCAGTTGCCGCTACCGCCGGAGGTCATGCCCAGCGCGGTGCTGCCAGCGAAGAGCGAGCCGCCGCTGTCGCCCGGCTCGGCGCAGACCGTGGTCTTGATCAGGCCGTAGACGCTGCCCTCGGCGTAGGTCACCGTGGCGTTGGTGGCGGTGACACTGCCGCTGTGCACGCCGGTGGTGCTGCCGCTGCGCTTGACCGACTGGCCCACGTAGGCGTTACCCGCACCGGTGATGTCCTGCGAGGTGCCGTTGTAGAGGTAGACGGTGCCGGGGTGGGACAGGCCGGTGTTGTCGTACCGGACGATGCCGTAGTCGTTGCCCGGGAAGCTGGTGCCGACGCGGGGGCCGATGTAGGTCGTCTGGCTGGAGTTGGTGTACCAGCTCGCCGAGATGTTGGTGCAGTGCCCGGCGGTCAGGAAGTAGTAGGTGCCAGCGCTGTTGCGCACGTTGAAGCCGAGGGAGCAGCGACCGCCGCCACCGGCGTAGATCGCCTGGCCACCGTTGAGCCGGGTGCTCAGCACACCGGGCTCGGAGATGAGGCGGACCGCGCCGTTGGTGCGGGCGACGGCGGCCTTGACCTTGTCCAGCTTGGCGCCGGTGACGGTGCTGTCGACCGAGATGACGACCTGGTTGGTGACCGGGTCGGTCCACCAGGCGGTGCCGGGGATCTTGGCGGACCTCTCCAGCTCGACGGTGGCCCGGTTGAGCTCGGCGGCGCCGCGGGCGACGAGCTTCGGGGTGGCGCCGGCGGCGCGGACCTGGCGAGCGGCGGCGTCGTCGGTGACCGCGACGACCATCTTGCCGCTGGCGTCGGCGTACGTGCCGGCGGCGCGGTCGCCAAGCTGCGCGGCCAGACCGGCCGCGGCGTCGGGCGAAGCGGGCGAGGCGGGTGCCGCCTGGGCGGGCGCGGCGAGCAGCGAGCCGGCTACCAGGGTTCCGGCGACGGCGACGGTGACGGCGCGACGGAGCGATGACCTCGTGGGTCGCATGAACAGCCTCCCGGATGGGGGTGAGGGGCCCAACTCGTGGTGAGGGCCCTGGACCGACCCGGCCTAGCTGGGGGAACCGGCCGGGCTGAGTGAAGTATTCACATGTTTAAGATCCTATTCAAGACCCTGGTTTGCCCGAATTCACCCGGCGGCCACAGGTAACTGCGCCGCAACATTGTGGACACTGACCGTCATCTATACCATCCGGTCACCGTCGCATTCCCGGCACCCGTGATCCGGAGGCCACGATGACCATCCCCCGACGCGTACTGGCCACCCTCGCCGGCCTGACCGCCCTCGTCCTGCTCGGCGCCGACCCGGCCACCGCCGCCGCCACCCCACCACCGGCCTCGATGGCCAGCATCGGCGACTCCATCACCCGCGGCTTCAACGCCTGCGGCTGGTACGTCGACTGCACCTCGCGGTCCTTCAGCACCGGCGACTACTCCACCGTGAACAGTCACTACCTGCGCATCCGCGCGGTCAACCCGACCATCCAGGGCCGCAACCTCAACGACGCGCGCAGCGGCGCCAAGTCCGCCGACATGTACGGCCAGGCCGGCACCGCGGTCGGCCAGGGTGTCGAGTACGTCACCATGCTGATCGGCGCCAACGACGCCTGCACCAGCTCGGAAGCCACCATGACCCCGGTGGCCACGTTCCGGGCCAACATCGACAGCGCGCTCAACCGGATCCGCGCCGGCCTGCCCAACGCCCGGGTCGCGGTGATGAGCGTGCCGGACATCCACCGCCTCTGGTTCATCGGCAAGGGCAGCGGCAGCGCCCGCAGCGCCTGGTCGGCGTTCGGCATCTGCCAGTCGATGCTGGCCAACCCCACCTCGACCGCCCAGGCCGACGTCGACCGGCGGGCCCGGGTCCGGCAGCGGGTGATCGACTACAACAGCCAGCTCGCCCAGGCCTGCGCCGCGTACGGCGCGAACTGCGACTTCGACGACAACGCCGTGTTCAACTACCCGTTCGTGCTCAGCCAGGTGTCGACCTGGGACTACTTCCACCCGAACACCAGCGGCCAGGCGGTGCTGGCCAGCGTCTCGTATGCCAACGGTTTCGGCTGGTAGGCGCTTCCGCGGCGCGCGGGCGGAGCGCCGTCCGCGCGCCGGCCCGCGTACCCGGGAAGACGCCGCCGGTCAGTCGACCCGGCGGCGCGCTCCCGGGCCCGGCCGGGGCAGCACATCGCGCGGGTCCGCCACCTCGTGTCCCGCGGCGCAGCGCAACTCGGCGTGGACCTCGGCGCCGCAGTCCCGGTGGGTCACCCGCAGCGGCGAGCCCTCGGGGTCAGCGAGGTAGCGGTCGCCCCAGCCGAGCACGGCCACCAGCACCGGCCAGAGGTCGAGACCCTTCTCGGTGAGCCGGTACTCGTGGCGCACCCGGCTGCCCGGCTCCCGGTACGGCTCCCGGCGCAGCACCCCCTGCTCGACCAGGGTGGCGAGCCGGTTGGTGAGCACCTGTCGGGGAATGCCGGTCCGCACCCGCATGTCGTCGAAGCGGCGGATGCCGTTGAAGACCTCACGGAGCACGACCAGGGTCCACCGCTCGCCGAGGATCGCCATCGCCCGGGCGATGGTGCAGTTCTCCACCGACCAGTCCAGTGCCGAGGGTCTCATGCCGACCAGGCTAGGTCTGATTGACAGACTCAGCAACGCGCTGCCAGGCTGAGTCCATGACACAGACGCAGGATCCGGCGCGCAGCCGTACCTTCTCCTGGTCCGACCCGGTGGCGGGCGCGGCGCACATCGGCCGACGCAGCGGCCTGGAGCTGCTCCGCGCGATGATCGCCGGTGAGCTGGCCGCGCCGCCGATCATGCACCTGATCGACATGTCCCGGATGGAGGCCGACGAGGGCCGGGTCGCGGTGGAGCTGGTGCCGCAGGAGTTCCACTACAACCCGCTCGGCACCGTCCACGGCGGGGTCATCTCCACCCTGCTGGACACCGCCGCCGCCTGCTCGGTGCACACCACCCTGCCCGCCGGCGTCGGCTACACCTCGCTGGACCTGAACGTGAAGTTCCTCCGCCCGGTGACGGTCGCCAGCGGCACCCTCCGCTGCGAGGGCACCGTCCTCCAACGCGGCCGCCGCACCGCCCTGGCCGAGGCCCGACTGACGGACGCCCAGGGCCGCCTCATCGCCCACGCCACCTCAAGCTGCCTCCTCTTCCCCCTGGACCAACCCGCCTGACC
>NZ_QGKS01000120.1 GCF_003172935.1 Micromonospora sicca
CTCCGGGCTCGCCGGCGCCCGGCCCGCGCCGGCCTGGTCCGCCGTCCCGCCTCCGCCGCCCGCCGGGATGGGCGCCGGCCCGCCCGCGTCGAGTGACGCGGGATCGCCCTCCGGCGCCGGAGCGGGGCCCGGCGGCCCCACCCACCCGCCGGTCTGCGTCGACACCCGACCGCCGCCGGCAACCGACCCGAGCCGGCCGCTCGGGCGGCGCGCCGGCCGGGTCGCGATGTCCCGCCGGGTGGTCGCGATCCTCGACGCGGCCGTGCTGGCGGCCGGGCTCACCGTCGTCGTGCTGCCGCTGACCGAGGCGGCGCACCGGCCCCCGGTCGTGCTGGTCGGGCTGGCCGTCGTCGGCGCGTTCCAGGCCGTGGGCCTGCTCCGGCTGCCCGGGCGTTCCCGACTCTCCGGCCGGCAGCGGCTCCGTCGGACCGTGGACGGGGTCGGGCTGGCCGTCAGCCTGGTCTTCGCCGGCTGGGTGCTGCTGCCGGCCGGCCAGGTGCCGCCGCCGGCCCGGGCGGCGACCGTCGCGGGCGCGGCGGGGCTGGCGGTGCTGGTCGTCGCCGCGCTGGCCGAGCGGCGGCGCCGCCCGGGCGCGGCGCTCTGCCTGGCCGGGGCGGCGGCCACGCTGTCCGGGCTGGCCGGTCTGGTGGTGCTGCTGGCCTATGCGGCGCCGGAACGCGCCGTCCTCACCCTGGTCCCGCCGCTGGTGGCGGGCGCGCTGCTCACCGCCGCGGGGGCACGACGCGCCTCGGCGGGGGAGACCCTGCGTCCCGACGGGTCGCCCGCGCCGTGGCCCCGGGTGACCGCTCCGGCCGGCATCGCCGCGCTCGCCGCCGGCCACCACCTTTGGGCGGTGGGGGAGTTCAGCGCCCCGGCGATCGCGCTCGGGCTGGCGGTGATCCCGCCGGTGATCCTCCAGGAGCTGCTGACCGCCGCGGACCACCGCCGGCACGCCGAGCGGATGATCGCCCGGGAGGCGCGGCTGCGCGAACTCGTCAACGACCTCGACGAGCGGGACCGGCTGACCCGGACGGTGCGCCGGCTCATCGCCACGGACCAACTCACTGGGCTGGCCAACCGCCGGGAACTGCTGCGCGAGCTGTCCGCCCGGGGCGCGGCGCCCACGCCCGGTGCGCTGCTCGTGGTCGACCTGCACGGGCTGGGCATGGTCAACGACGGGTCCGGGCACGCGGTCGGCGACGAGGTGCTGGTCGAGGTCGCCGGGCGGCTCCGGGCCGGCTGCGGGCCGGGCGACCTGGTGGCCCGGCTGGCGGGTGACGAGTTCGCGGTGCTCACCGACGTCGGGTCGGTGCTGGCGTACGCGCTGGCCACCCGGCTGCTGGCCGCGCTGACCGAGCCGTACCCGCTGCCCGGCGGGGCGGCGCGCCTGCAGGCCAGCGTCGGGTTGGCGGAGACCGGTGGAGGGGAACCGGAGGACGTGCTGCGCCAGGCGGATCTGGCCCGCCGCCGGGCGGTGCAGCTCGGCCGGGACCGGGTCGAGTGGTACGACGCCTATCTGGAGGAGCAGCTGGTCCGCCGGCTCGACCTGGAACGGGAGCTGCCCGGTGCGATCGCACGGGGCGAGCTGGACCTGGTCTACCAGCCGGTGCTGGCCCTCGCGGACCGGCGCCCGGTGGGCACCGAGGCGTTGCTGCGCTGGCGCAGTCCGGTGCTGGGCACGGTGCTGCCCGCCGAGTTGCTGCCGGTCGCGGAGGACCTGGACCTCGCCGGCGAGCTGGGCCGCTGGGTGCTCGACCGGGCCTGCCGGCAGCTCGCCCAGTGGTCCGAGGGCGGTCGGGACCTCTGGATGTCGGTGAACGTCGGGCCTCGGGAGCTGGTCGCGCCGGACTTCGTGCCGCGGACGGCCACCGCGTTGGCCGCGTACGGCGTGCCGGCGGACCGGCTGGTGGTCGAGGTGGCGGAGCCGGCGGTCGCCGCCGAGCTGCCGACCGTGGTGGCCCGGCTGGCCGGGCTGCGCTCGCTGGGCGTGCGGACGGCGTTGGACGACTTCCGGGCCGAGCACGCCTCGCTGGCCCAGCTCCGCCGGCTCCCGATCGACCTGCTCAAGGTCGGCCCGCACCTGGTCGGGTCGGACGGCGACGCGCAGCGACCGCTGATCGACGTGGTGATCAGCCTGGGCGACCGGCTGGGGGTGGACGTGGTGGTCGAGGGGTTGGAGTCGGACGCCCAGGTCGACGGGGCGCGCCGGGCCGGCTGCCGGTACGGCCAGGGTTTCGCACTGGCCCGGCCGGCGACCGCCGAGCGGGTGGAGGCGTGGTTCGAGGAGTTTCCCTCGACCTCCCGTTGAACCGGCTCGTTCATTACTTCCCGACCTCGGTGGTGGCCGTCTCCGACCTGGCCAGCGGCAACTACGTCATCTACGGTCGGGTGCTGGCCGGCGCGCGGAATCATGGAAGGCGCGGTGAGGTCGTGAGCCATCGAGCGCTGCACGAGGGTTGGGTGCTGCGGGCCGTACCCGGTCCGCAGGTGCCGCCGGAGATCGTCGACCGGGAGGTGCCGGCGACCGTGCCCGGCTGCGTGCACACCGATCTGCTCGCCGCCGGCCTGATCCCGGACCCGTACCTGGATGACAACGAGAGCGGGCTCGCCTGGATCGGGCGCACCGACTGGGTCTACGAGACGACCTTCGCCTGGCAGCCCGGCGACGACGACCGGGTGGACCTGGTCTGCGTCGGGCTGGACACGGTCGCCACGGTCACCCTGAACGGCACCGAGGTCGGCCGCACCGAGAACATGCACCGTGGGCACCGGTTCGCCGTCACGTCGCTGTTGCGCCCCGGCCGGAACACGCTGACCGTCCGCTTCGACTCGGCGTACCGCTACGCGGAGGCGCACCGGGACCGGCTCGGCGACCGGCCGAACGCCTACCCGGAGCCGTTCAACTTCATCCGCAAGACGGCGTGCAACTTCGGCTGGGACTGGGGTCCCACGGTGGTGACCGCCGGCATCTGGCAGGAGATCGGGCTGCACGGCTGGTCCACCGCCCGGCTCGCCGCCGTCCGGCCGGTGGTCACCGTCGCCGGCGACAGCGGCCGGGTGGAGCTGCACGTCGAGGTCGAGCGGGCCGCCGCCGCGCCGGTCACCGTCCGCGCCACGGTCGCCGACGCGGCCGGCGAGGTGACGATCCCGGCGGGGGAGCGCACGGCCGTGCTGACCCTCACGGTTCGCGACCCCGAGCGGTGGTGGCCCCGGGGGTACGGCGACCAGCCGCTGTACGACCTGGTGGTGACCCTCTGCGCGGAGGACGGCCGGGCGCTGGACGTGTGGTCCCGCCGGATCGGCTTCCGCTCGGTACGTCTCGACACCGCCCCCGACGCGCACGGCTCCGCGTTCGCCCTGCACGTCAACGACGTGCCGGTCTTCGTCCGCGGGGTCAACTGGATCCCCGACGACGCGTTCCCCAACCGGGTGACCCGGCAGCGGCTGGCCGAACGGTTCGACCAGGCTGTTGGGGCGAACGTCAACCTGCTCCGGGTCTGGGGGGGGCGGCCGGTACGAGTCGGAGGACTTCTACGAGCTGGCCGACTCCCTCGGCCTGCTGGTGCAGCAGGACTTCCTCTTCGCCTGCGCCGCGTACCCGGAGGAGGAGCCGTTCCGCAGTGAGGTCGAGGCGGAGGCGGTGGAGCAGGTGACGCGGCTGGCCGCCCACCCGTCGCTGGTGCTCTGGACCGGCAACAACGAGAACATCTGGGGCTGGCACGACTGGGACTGGCAGGCGCCCCTGGCCGGCCGCACCTGGGGGCGCGGCTACTACCTGGAGCTACTGCCCCGGATCGTCGCCGAGCTGGACCCGACCCGGCCGTACTGGCCGGGCAGCCCCTGGTCGGGCGGCGAGGACGTGCACCCGAACGACCCGGCGCACGGCACCGCGCACATCTGGGACGTCTGGAACACCGACGACTACCGGAAGTACCGGGAGTACCTGCCGCGCTTCGTCGCCGAGTTCGGCTACCAGGCGCCCCCGGCGTACGCGACGCTGCGCCGGGCCATCTCCGACGAGCCGCTCGCCCACGACTCACCGGGCATGGCGCACCACCAGAAGGCCGCCGACGGGGACCTGAAACTCCAGCGCGGGTTGGACGCCCACCTGCCGGTGCCCGTCGACTTCGACGACTGGCACTACCTGACGCAGCTCAACCAGGCCCGGGCCATCCAGCTCGGGGTGGAGCACTTCCGCTCGCACCGGCCGGTCTGCATGGGCACCATCGTCTGGCAGCTCAACGACTGCTGGCCGGTCACCTCCTGGTCGGCGGTCGACGGCGACGGCCGGCGCAAGCCGCTGTGGTACGCGCTGCGCCGCGCGTACGCCGACCGGCTGCTCACCGTGCAGCCGCGGGACGGTGGGCTGGCCGTGGTGGCGGTGAACGAGACCGGCGCGGCGTGGCGTGGGGCGGCCACGATCACCCGGCTCACCCTGGCCGGGGAGCCGAGGGCGAAGACCTCGGTCGAGCTTGACGTTCCCGCGTACGGCGCGGTGGTGCTGGCGCTGCCGGCGGAGCTGGCACGGCCGGACGAGGCCCGCCGCGAGGTGCTGGTCGCCGAGGCCGGCGACCAGGCGGAGCGGGCGCTGTGGTTCTTCGCCGAGGACCGGGACGTCGACTGGCCGGCGGCGGAGTTGGACGCGGTGGTCGAGCCGGTCGACGGCGGCCAGCGGGTCCGGGTGACCGCCCGGTCGGTGCTGCGCGATCTCACGCTCTTTCCCGACCGGCTCGACCCGTCGGCCCAGGTGGACCAGGCGCTGGTCACCCTGCTGCCGGGGGAGTCGGCGACCTTCACCGTGCGGGCCGACGCGCCGCTGGACCCGGCGGCGCTGACCGCCCGCCCGATGCTGCGCTGCGTCAACGACATCACCGTCGGTATCTCGCCAGCGGACTGATCACGCCTCCTGGCGACCGTCCTGGCGGATGTCACCGTGAGCGACATGCCTGAGAGTCATATTTATGACCCTCAGGCATGTCGCTCACCGCGGATAGTCCTCGCCGGCCACGGCACGCCGCGCCTTCCCCTGCCCGGCTCGGCGCGGCCCTCGGTCCTGACGCCACCGGACCGACTTGAAGAATTCTGCAAGTGCTAAAGTCTTCAGGTCTTCGGGGAGGTTTCATGTCGGTGCCGCTGTACCAGGCGAAGGCGGAGCTGTTCCGCACCCTCGGGCATCCGGTCCGGATCCGGGTGCTCGAACTGCTCCAGGACGGGCCCAAGCCGGTCCGGGACCTGCTCGCGGCGATCGACGTCGAGGCGTCCAACCTCTCCCAGCAGCTCGCCGTGCTGCGCCGCGCCGGCATGGTGACCTCCCACCGCGACGGCCCTCTCGTCATGTACGCGCTCAGCACCCCCGACGTGGCCGACCTGCTGGCCGCCGGACGGCGCATCCTCGGCGCGGTCCTCACCGACCGGGACGCCCTCCTCGACGAGCTGCGCGGCACCGGAGGGGACCGGTGACCGGAGCGGCGCTCGGCCACGCCGCGGGTCCGGCCACCGGCGGCGCCGGCAGGGGACCCTCGCGCCGGCAGCACGACGGGCACCGGCTGCGGCGGGTCGGCGGCCTGCTCCGCAGCCGACTGCTCGGGCTGCTGCCCGGCCGGGCCGACTGGGCGGCGGCCCGCCGCTCGCCCCGGCGGGACCTGCTGGCCGGGCTGACCGTGGCGGTGGTGGCGCTGCCGCTGGCTCTGGCCTTCGGCGTCACCTCCGGGCTGGGCGCCCAGGCGGGCCTGGTCACCGCCGTGGTCGCCGGCGCGGTGGCCGCCGTCTTCGGCGGCTCCAACCTCCAGGTCTCCGGGCCCACCGGGGCGATGACCGTGGTCCTGGTGCCGGTGGTGCAGCGCTTCGGCCCCACCGGGGTGCTCATGGTCGGGGCGATGGCCGGCCTGGTGCTGATCGCCCTCGCCCTGGCCCGCCTCGGCCGGTACGTCCGCTACCTGCCCACCCCGGTGATCGAGGGCTTCACCGCCGGCATCGCCGTGGTGATCGCCCTGCAACAGGTCCCCGCCGCGCTGGGCGTGACCGGCGCCCACGGCGAGAAGGTCTGGGCGGTGGCCGCCGACGCGGTCGCCCGGTTCGTCGTACATCCGAAACCGGCGGCCCTCGCGGTGGCCCTCGCCGTCGCGGCGCTCATGCTGCTCGGCGCCCGGTGGCGTCCCCGGCTGCCGTTCTCGCTGCTCGGGGTGGCCGCCGCGACCGTCCTCGCCGAGCTCGCCCCGGTCGACCTGGTGCGCATCGGCGCGCTCCCGCAGGGCCTGCCCGCGCCGTCGCTGGGCTTCCTCGACCTCGACGCGGTGGGCATGCTGCTGCCCAGCGCGCTCGCGGTGGCGGCCCTCGCCGCGTTGGAGAGCCTGCTGTCGGCCACCGTCGCCGACGGGATGACCGTCGGCCAGCGGCACGACCCGGACCGGGAACTCTTCGGCCAGGGCCTGGCCAACCTCGCCTCGCCGCTCTTCGGCGGCATCCCGGCGACCGCCGCCATCGCCCGCACGGCGGTGAACGTCCGCGGCGGGGCGGCCTCGAAACTCGCCGCCCTCACCCACGCCGTGGCCCTCGCGGCGATCGTGCTGGCCGCCGCGCCGCTGGTCGGCCGGATTCCCCTCGCCGCGCTGGCCGGCGTGCTGCTGGCCACCACCGTGCGGATGGTCGAGGCCGGCTCGCTCTGGGCGCTCGCCCGGGCCACCCGCGGCGACGCGGTCGTGCTGGTGCTCACCTTCGCCGTCACCGTGATCTGGGACCTGGTGACCGCCGTGGCCGTCGGACTGGCTGTCGCCGTCGTGCTCGCGCTGCGCGCGGTCGCCCGCAGCGCCCGGCTGGAACAGGTTCCCCTCGACGCCGGCGAGCACCGCGCCGAGGAGCACGCGCTGCTGGCCGAGCACATCGTGGCCTACCGGCTGGACGGGCCGCTCTTCTTCGCCGCCGCGCACACCTTCCTGCTGGAACTCTCCGAGGTCGCCGACGTCCGGGTGGTCATCCTGCGGATGTCCCGGGTGACGACGATGGACGCCACCGGGGCGCACGTGCTCGGCGACGCGATCCGCCGGCTGCGGGGACGCGGCATCACCGTCCTGCTCTCCGGCATCACCCCCGGCCACGACCAGGTGCTCAGCACCCTGGGGATCGCCGACGAGCTGCGCCGCGAGGGGCTGGTCTTCCCGGACACCCCGGCCGCGATCCGGCACGCCCGGACCGTCGCGCTGGGCGGAGCCGACGCAGCCGCACCCGTGACAGCCGTCACCGCCTGATCCCTCCTGGCGGCCCTCCGTCGGATCACTTCGTCAGCGGACAGGCCGGGGCGCCGAGTGGGAGCCCCGGCCGCTCACTCCGGGACGCGTCGGTAGGCGCCGTCGCTGGCCGAGGTGGCCATCGAGGCGTACGCGCGCAGCGCCGCCGACACCGGTCGCTGCCGGTCGGTCGGGGTGTACGGGCGGTCCCGCTTCTCCTCGGCCACCCGCCGGGCCTGCAGCACGTCCTCGGGAACGTTCAGCTCGATGGAGCGCCCCGGGATGTCGATGACGATCTCGTCGCCCTCGCGGACCAGCGCGATCAGCCCGCCGGAGGCCGCCTCCGGGGAGACGTGCCCGATCGACAGGCCGGAGGTACCGCCGGAGAACCGCCCGTCGGTGAGCAGCGCGCAGGACCGGCCCAGCCCGCGACCCTTCAGGAAGGAAGTGGGGTAGAGCATCTCCTGCATGCCCGGGCCGCCCTTCGGGCCCTCGTACCGGATCACCACCACGTCGCCGGCGACCACCTGCTTGGCCAGGATGGCCGACACCGCGTCGTCCTGGGACTCGTAGACCTTCGCCGGGCCGCGGAACGTCAGGCACTCCTCCGGCACCCCGGCGGTCTTCACCACGCAGCCGTCCGGGGCCAGGTTGCCGTGCAGGATGGCCAGCCCGCCGTCGGCCGAGTAGGCGTGCTCCCGGTCCCGCACGCAGCCGCCGACCGCGTCGGTGTCCAGGGACGACCAGCGGTTGGTGGTGGAGAACGGCTCGGTGGTGCGCACCCCGCCCGGGGCGGCGTGGAACAACTCGACCGCCTCCGGGGTGGCCGACCCGCCGCGCACGTCCCAGTCGGCGAGCCAGCGCTCCAGGTTGGGGGAGTGCACCGCGTGCACGTCCCGGTCGAGCAGGCCGGCGCGGTCCAGCTCGCCGAGGATGGCCGGGATGCCGCCGGCCCGGTGCACGTCCTCCATGTGGTACTGCGGCGAGTTCGGGGCGACCTTGGCCAGGCAGGGCACCCGGCGGGAGATGGCGTCGATGTCGGCCACGTCGAAGTCCAGCTCGGCCTCCCGGGCGGCGGCGAGCAGGTGCAGGATCGTGTTGGTCGACCCGCCCATGGCCACGTCCAGGGCGACCGCGTTCTCGAAGGCGCTCCGGTTGGCGATGGCGCGGGGCAGCACCGAGGCGTCGTCGCCGTCGTACCAGCGCTTGGCGATCTCCACGGCGGTGCGGCCGGCCTCGACGAAGAGCGACCGGCGGGCGGCGTGGGTGGCCAGCGTCGACCCGTTGCCCGGCAGCGCCAGACCGATCGCCTCGGTCAGGCAGTTCATCGAGTTGGCGGTGAACATGCCGGAGCAGGATCCGCAGGTCGGGCAGGCCGAGCGCTCGATCTCGCCGAGCTGGTCGTCGGTGACCGCCTCGTTGGAGGACGCGATCATCGCGTCGATCAGGTCGATCTTGGAGTGCACGATCCCCTCGATCGCCACCGTCTTGCCGGCCTCCATCGGGCCGCCGGAGACGAAGACGGTCGGGATGTTCAGCCGCAGCGCGGCCAGCAGCATCCCCGGGGTGATCTTGTCGCAGTTGGAGATGCAGACCAGGGCGTCCGCGCAGTGCGCGTTGACCATGTACTCCACCGCGTCGGCGATCAGCTCCCGGCTGGGCAGCGAGTAGAGCATGCCGCCGTGGCCCATCGCGATGCCGTCGTCCACCGCGATGGTGTTGAACTCCCGGCCCACCCCGCCGGCCTCGGCCACCGCGTCCGCGACCAGGCCGCCGAGGTCCTTGAGGTGTACGTGACCGGGGACGAACTGGGTGAAACTGTTGGCGATGGCGACGATCGGCTTGCCGAAGTCGTCGTCGGTCATCCCGGTGGCCCGCCACAGGGCCCGGGCACCGGCCATCGTCCGACCGTGGGTGGAGGTCCTCGACCGCAGCTCAGGCATGCGTACCAGTCTGACACCGGTCTCGCGGCGACCCCCCGGTGCGCGCGCCGTGTCCCAACAGTTGCGCACCCGGTTCCCCACGAAGTGCGCCCATCCGGCACAGTTGAGGTCGTGCACTTCCCCCCGGGCATGGCCGCCGTCGCGGTGCTGAGCGGGCTCGTCGCCGCCGTCGCCACCGCGCTGCTGACCGCGTCCGCCCGCCGCCGGGTGGGGCCCCACCGCCAGGCTCACGTGCTGCTCGCCACGGCGGCCGGAATCGCGCTGCTCACCCTCCTCGTCGGGGTCACCGCCACGCTCGCCGACAGCGAGCACTGGGCCCACCACCAGGGGCAGCGCACCGGCTTCGCGACCCTGATGTCGATCGGCACGGCGCTGTGCGGGCTCGCCCTCGGCGCCGCCCTGCTCCGGCTGCCCGGGACGGCCGCGACCGGGCCCGCCACCGCCCGGCTGCTCCTCGACGGCCTGATCATGGCCAGCGCGCTCTGGTTCGTCGGCTGGGTGGTGTTCACCGAACCGACCCGGCTACTCGGCGCGGCCACCCCGATTGCCTGCGTACCGATCGTGCTGGCCACCCTGGCCGCCGCGCTCACCGCCGGGCTGACCATGATCATGGTACTGCGGGCCGCCCCGCCCCGGCGCCGGCTCGCCCTGCTCGGCGCCGGTGTGACCGGGGTGACCTGCGGCGGGCTCGGCCTGGCCACCGGGCTCTGCCAGGCCGGCCCGGGGATGGCGCTGACCGGCGCGGCGGTGCAGGCGGCGGGGCTGCTGGCCACCGTCCTGGCGGTGTACCGGGTCGACCCGCCCGGCCAGGTGGACGTCGACCTGATCCGCCGGGACGGCGAGTACGCCTTCGTGCCCATGTTCGCCATGGCCGCCTCGGCGATGTTCCACCTCCTCCAGGGCGGCCGGTTCGACGCGTTCGGCATCGTCGCCGGCAGCGTCGAGGGCTTCGCGCTGGTGGCCCGGCAGTACCTCGCGCTCAACGACGTGCGCCGCTACGCCGGCCGGCTGGCCGAGCGGGAGGCGCACTTCCGCGAGCTGGCGCACACCGACCCGCTGACCGGCCTGGCCAACCGGCGCGGGCTGCTGCGGGCGCTGCACCGCTGCGTCGAGGCCGATGTGCCCGGCGTGCTGCTCGGCCTCGACCTCGACGGCTTCAAGAACGTCAACGACATGCGCGGGCACGACGTCGGCGACGTGGTGCTCGCCGAGGTGGGCCGCCGGCTGCGCGGCAACCTGCGTCCGGGCGACCTGGCGGCCCGGCTCGGCGGCGACGAGTTCGCGGTGCTGATGCGCGGCTCGACCGACGCCGACCGGGTGGCCGAGCGGCTGCTCGGAGTGCTCGGCCGCCCGTACGACCAGCCCGAGGGGCCGGTCTTCCTCTCGGTCAGCATCGGGGTGGCCGGGAACTGCGGCGAGCCCGACGTGGAGCTGCTGCTGCGCAACGCCGACCTGGCCCTGCGCTACGCCAAGCAGCGGGGCAAGAACCGGATCGAGCGGTACGACGCCGCGTACGACCAGCTGCTGCGCCGGCGGACCACGCTCGAGCACGAGCTGCGCGGGGCGATCGAGCGCGACGAGCTGCGGCTGGCGTTCCAGCCGGTGGCGTCGCTGCCCTCGGTGCGTCCGGTCGGCGCCGAGGCGCTGCTCCGCTGGCACCACCCGGAGCTGGGCAACGTCCGCCCGGACGAGTTCATCCCGCTCGCCGAGGAGTGCGGGATGATCGCCAAGCTGGGCGCCTGGGTGCTGCACCAGGCCTGCTACCAGCTCTCCCGCTGGCTGGCCGACGGCCACGACGTCTGGGTGTCGGTGAACGTCTCCCCGCGCGAGCTGCACGCCCCGGAGTACGTCGTGCAGGTCGCCGACGCGCTGCGCGCGCACCACGTGCCGCCGCAGCGGCTGGTGCTGGAGGTCACCGAGCACGCGGTCGCCACCGACCTCGACGAGCTGATCCGGCGGCTGACCGCGCTGCGGCTCACCGGGGTCCGGATCGCGTTGGACGACTTCGGTGCCGGCTACTCCTCGCTGGGGCAGCTGCGCCGGCTGCCGATCGACATCCTGAAGATCGACCACAGCCTGGTCGCCGAGCACGAGCCGGTGCGTCCGGTCGGCCGGGACGGGCCCGCGTTCGCGCCGATGGTCGACATCGTCATGCGCCTCGGTCACCAGCTCGGGCTCGAGGTGATCGCCGAGGGCGTCACCAACCCGACCGAGCTGGCCGCGGTGGTCGCCGCGGGCTGCCGGTTCGGGCAGGGCGCGCTCTTCGGCTGGGGGGTGCCCGCCGAGCACCTGGAGGCGATGCTGGAGGCGGCGACCTCGCCGGGCGCGCGCCCGGCGCCGTTGCCCCCCGCTCCGCCGGCCGCTCCGCCCCGCCCCGCGCCGTCGCCGCTGCTGCCGCGCCTGCGGTCGAACCCGCCGGTGCCGGCGCCGCGCTCTCCGCAGGAGGGTTTCCCGCAGGTGGGAGGGGCCCGCGATGCCACTTCCGGGTACGACACGCCCGGGTCCGTGAACCAAAATGTGGGATCAGTTGACTCATCGCGTGAGATGCGTCAGGCTTAGCGGCATGTCGTCGAACCGGTCGCTGCGAGTACTTACCTGAGCGCACTCTCCCTGATCGAGAGTGCGCTGGCCCCGTGCATCTGCACGTGGGCCGTTTTTATTGCCGTCGGAACCCATCGGGGCGGCCCCCGCCCGCGTTGCACTCTGTGAAAGAGCCTCACCCACTCCAGCCGGAGGCCTGAACCGCCATGACGAGACCCACGCCAGAGACCCTCGCCCACTCCGCCCGACGGGCCCGCCCGGCCTCCGAGCCGGCGATCGACGCCGACCACGCCCCCAC
>NZ_QGKS01000524.1 GCF_003172935.1 Micromonospora sicca
CCTCCCACCGGCACCACCCGGGGGACGCTCGACCTGCCGCCCGGCGGCGAGGCGCCGGAGCGCGTCGACCCGGTGCCGGGGGCCGGTGCGCCGCAGGCCGGTGGCCGGCCGAGCGGGCGGCCCACCGGAGCGGCGCGGAGCACCGGCGCGGCGGCCGAGCCGGCGGAGCGCGCGGCGGGGCTGGCGGTCGAGGAATCCGCCACGCCGCCCGGTGAGGCCACGGGTGCCGCAGCGGACCGCTCGACCGCCCGTCGCGGTCGCGCGAACCCGCCGAGGCGGAGCGCGGCGCCGGTGGCGACCGACGCGGACACCGGGACGGCTTCCGGCCGGAGCATCCCGAGCCAACGCGAGGCGCCATCGGCGGACGTCCCGTCCACCAGGGATCCGGCAGCGGACGTGCCGCCGCCGAGCGAGGCGAGCGGAGTCGACCAGCCGGGGAACGGCCCGACGAGCCCGCCGACCACCGGCCCGAAGACCAGGCCCAGCCGCCGCGGCCGCTGATCCGCCACGCCCCGACACCAGGACCGGTGACTCGGCCAGCCCGGGCCGGGTTTATGCCGTACCGCCGGACAGGGTGGCGTGGCGCGGACCCGGCGGGTCAGTCGACCGGCCAGGTGTGCACGGGCTCGTTGCCGCGCTGGAGTTCGGCGTAGCGCTGGAGCATGTGGTGCAGCGCGGCGTCGCGGTCCATGCCCCGGTGCCGTTCGGCCGCCCAGACGGTCTCGGTCTGCCAGACCGCCCCGTTGCGGCCGGTACGGCAGCGCTGCTCGATGACGCCGAGCAGCCGGTCCCGCTCGGCCGGGGCGACGCCGAACCGGTCCAGCCCCTGGGCGGCCTTCGGCAGCAGGACGTCGAGCACCAGCTTGGTCACCGGGACGTCGCCCAGCCGGGGCCAGTGCAGCACGGCGTCCATGCCGCGGCGGGCGGCGGCGTGGAAGTTCTCCTCCGCGGAGCTGAAGGTGAGCTGGCTCCAGATCGGCCGGTCCGCCTCGGCCAGCCCCCGGGCCAGCCCGAAGTAGAAGCCGGCGTTGGCCAGCATGTCCACCACGGTCGGGCCGGCCGGCAGCACCCGGTTCTCCACCCGGAGGTGCGGGCGGCCGTTCATGATGTCGTAGACCGGCCGGTTCCAGCGGTAGACGGTGCCGTTGTGCAGCCGCAGCTCGCTCAGCTCGGGCACCCCGCCGGCGTGCAGCACCTCGACCGGGTCCTCGTCCTCGCAGATCGGCAGCAGCGGCGGGAAGTACCGGACGTTCTCCTCGAAGAGGTCGAAGATCGAGGTGATCCAGCGCTCGCCGAACCACACCCGGGGGCGTACGCCCTGCGCCTTGAGCTCGTCCGGGCGAGTGTCGGTGGCCTGCTCGAACAGGGCGATCCGGGTCTCCGCCCAGAGCTGCCGGCCGTAAAGGAACGGCGAGTTGGCGCCGATCGCGACCTGGACGCCGGCGATGGCCTGGGAGGCGTTCCAGTAGTCGGCGAAGCTGTCCGGCGCGACCTGGAGGTGGAACTGGAGGCTGGTGCAGGCGGCCTCGGGGGCGATCGAGTCGGTGTGCGTCTGGAGCCGCTCGACCCCCCGGATGTCCAGCTCGATGTCCTCGCCCCGGGCGCCGACGATCTGGTCGTTGAGCACCCGGTAGCGCTCGTTGGTGGAGAGGTTGTCGGCCACCAGGTGGCGTTCGGTGAGGGTCGGCAGGATGCCCACGAGGACGATCTTGGCGTCCGACTTCGCCGCGCGTTCGTCGGCGCGGCTGAGGCTGCTGCGCAGGTCCTGCTCGTAGTCGGCGAAGCCGACGCCCTCGATGAGCCGGGGTGGGGCGTTCAGCTCCAGGTTGAACTGCCCCAACTCGGTCTGGAAGAGCGGGTCGGCGATGTCGGCGAGGATCTGGTCGTTGCGCATGGCCGGCTCGGCGGCCGAGTCGACCAGGTTGAGTTCGATCTCCAGCCCGGTCATCGGGCGGTCGGCGTCGAACCCGAAGTCGTCCAGCATCAGCGCGAAGACGTCCAGGCACCGCCGGACCTTCTGCCGGTAGCGGACCCGGTCCTCCCGGGAGAAGGCGCCCTGCTCGACGTCCCTGCCCATGTGTCCTCCCGGCGCGAGGCGCAACGGAACCGTACCGTCCCGGAGCGCAGTGTGAACCACCCACGTTAAGAGCGTCCCGTTGTCGGAACCAGGGGTCCGGCCCGACGGTGCGCTCCCGGCGGCATCTCTACCCAGCCGGCGCCCGGGTCACCGGTGGCCGATGCCGAATGAGCCGTGACAATTCGCACCCGAGGGCGTACGCGAACGGGCCCGCGCCGTCGGTGGACAGCGCGGGCCCGTCGGATCGTACGGGGGGGATCAGGCCTGGCGGACGGCCTCGCCCTCGATCTCGATCTTGATCTTCTTGCCGACCAGCACGCCACCGGTCTCCAGGGCGACGTTCCAGGTCAGGCCGAACTCCTCGCGGTCGATCTCCGCGCTGGCGGAGAACCCGAAGATGTCCTGGCCGAACGGGCTGCGGCCGACGCCCTCGAACTCGACCTCCAGGTCGACCGGGCGGGTGACACCCTTGATGGTCAGCTCACCGGAGAGGACGAACTCGTTGCCCGAGCGGGACTTCACGCCGGTGCTGCGGTACTCCAGCGTCGGGAAGACCTCCGCGTCCAGGAACTCCGGGCTGCGCAGGTGCGCGTCACGGTCGGCCATTGCGGTGTGGATGCTGGCCGCCTGGATGGTGGCGGTGACGGAGGACTCCATCGGGTCCTCCGCGACGGTGATCGTGGCGGTCGCGTCGGCGAACTCGCCGCGCACCTTGCTCACCATCATGTGCCGCGCGACGAACCCGACCCGCTTGTGGGCCGCGTCCAGCAGGTACGTGCCGGCAGCCGGGATGGTCAGACCGCCCCAATCGCGGGTAACCGCTTCGGTGCTGCTGGTCATGGTGCTGTCCTCCAGGGGAGATTGTTTAGTTGCCCAACGACTGACTGAGCAACTATAAGCACAGCAATATTCCGTGTGTCAAGTACTGCTAGGATGGTCAAGTGGACGAGAACGTGTTCGACGACCCCCGGATCACCGCCGTCGGCCTCTTCTACGAGGTGTACGCCGGACTGACGGCCCGGTTCGCCGCCCAGTTCGACGAACACGGCCTCTCCTCGGTCGAGTTCGAGGTGCTGACCAGACTCGCGCGCTCGCCCGGCAACCGGCTGCGGATGACCGATCTCGCCGCGCAGACCTCCCTCTCCACCAGTGGGGTGACCCGGGTGGTCGACCGGATGGAACGCGACGGCCTGCTCTGCCGCCGGGCCTGCCCCTCTGACCGGCGCAGCTCGTACGCGGTGGTCACCGGCGCCGGCCTGGCCCGGCTGGACGAGATCCTGCCCGGGCACCTGCGGATCATCGAGGAGTGGTTCACCGGCCAGCTCCAACCGGCCGAGCTGGCGGCGCTCCTCCACGGCCTGCGCCGGGTCCGGGACGCGGTCCACCCGGGCGCGACCGCGGGCAGCACCGACCCCGCGCCGACCGAGGAAGCGGCGAAGGCGGGCCGCTGACCCCGGAATCCGTCGCCCCAGCCGCCCACCGGCAGAAAGACCGGCAGAACCGATCTACCGCCGGTCTATAGGGTTTGAAAAACCCCCAAATCACCCATCCGCAGCGGATAGTCTTGGTCAGCGGGGAGCACCGGGGGGTGCCGGCGCGAGCGATGAGCGAGGGGCATACCAGGGGGCTTTTTCGCTCGCGCCACCCCCGCGCCCCCTTCCCCGCGGACACCGCCGCGGGGCGAGTCCGCGGACGGACGACCGCATGATCAGTCGGGTGCACCCCGTCGGGCGCCGGACGTACGACGCGCCACCAACGCGTACAGCAGCGCCTCCTCCTGCGGCAGCAGACTGACCCCGCCCGCCCGGCGGGCCTCGTCGAGCCGCCTCAGCATCGTCACGTCGGCCGTGCTCGCCGCGAGCCCGACCAGCGCCTCCACCACGTCCCGCCGGTCCTGGCCGTCGACGCCCGCCTCGGCCGCGGCGGCGAACCACTCGGCCGCCAACTCCCGGTCGCCCTGGTACAGGGCGAGGTTGCCCTCGATCAGCGCGCAGACCGCGTCCTCCGGCCGACCGGCGGCGGAGGCGCCCGCGCCCCGCGACGGGCGGCGCTGCACGGGCACCGGGGAATCGGCCGCGCCCGACCGCAGCTCGGCCACCACCTCCAGCGCCTCGGCGGCCCGGCCGTCCTGGGCGAGCGCCAGCCCCACCGTGCCCAGCACCCGGCGGCGGTGCCCCGGGTCGCCCAGGTCGGCCAGCGCCGTCGCCACCCGCCGTCCCTGCTCCACCGCGTCGGCGTACCGGCCCTCCAGGCGGATCACCTCGGCCAGGTTGGCGCGGGCGAGCACCCGCAGCCGCCGCTCCCCGCACTGGGCGGCCAGCCGGTCCACCGCGGCCAGTCGGCGCCGCGCCCCGACCAGGTCGCCGACCCGGATGTCGTGCCAGGTCAGATTGTTCTGCGCGACCGCCATGTCCCGCACCCGCCCGTGCCGGGTGGCCAGCTCCAGCACCGCCTCGGCGTGCTCCCTGGCCTCGTCGTGCCCGCCGGTGGCGTGCAGCAGCGCGCAGAGCACCGACCGGGCCGCGAGTTCCCCGGACACCTCACCGGCGTCGCGGAAGACGGCCAACGCGGCGCGCGCCGCCGGCAGCTCCTCCGCCCCCGCGCCGTGCTCGGCGGCCAGCTGGGCCACCCCGACCAGCGCCCAGGCCCGCAGCACCGGATCGGCGTCGGCGGTACGCGGATCGGCCAGCAACCGGCGCAGCCAGCGCCGCCCGGAGACGTCCCGCCCCCGGAACCGCCACCACCGGGGCAGCGCGGCCGCCAGCCGCAGCGCGGTGACCGGATCGTCGCCGGCGGCGTGCGCCAGGGCGGCGCTGATGTCGCTGGTCGCCTCGTCGAGCAGGTGCACGGCGGCGTTCAGGTTCGCGCCCACCAGGTCCGGGGCGGCCCGGACCACCAGCTCGGTGACGACCCGGGCGTGCCGGCGCCGGATCAGGGCCAGCTCCCCCTCGCGGCCGGCCTGTTCGGTGGCGAAGTCGCGGACCGCGTCGAGCAGACGGAACCGGAACGGACCGGTGCCCCGGACGCTGAGCAGCCCGAGTTCGAGCAGCCGGTCCAGCAGCGGAACCGCGTCCGCCCGGTCGCCGCCGTCGGCCAGCAACTCCTCGGCCAGCTCCACCGACCAGCGGTTGCCGAACGCGGAGAGCCGGCGCAGCGCCGCCCGCTCGCCGGGCGCCAGCAGCCGGTAGCTGGTCGCCACCGCCTCGCGGAGGGTCACCGCGCCCTCCGCCGGGTCCCGGCCGGGCCGGCCCTGCGACGTGGCCAGGTCGAGGACGCGGTCGCCGTACCGGTCGAGCAGCTCGGTCACGTCGAGGATCCGGCCGCGGGCGGCCATCAGCTCGATCGCCAGCGGCAGCCCGCCCAGCCGGCGGACCAGCGCGGCGACCGCCGGCAGCTCGGCGGGGGTGGGCGGCTCGCGGCGTACCAGGGCGAGGCGGGCGGTGAAGAGCGCGGTGGCCGGCCAGCGGTCCAGGTCCGACCGCTCCGCCGGCACCGTCCCGGCCCGTGGTACGTCCAGCGGAGCCACCGGCCGGACCAGTTCCCCGGGCAGGCCGACCGGGTGCCGACCGGTCACCAGCACCCGCAGGGCCGGAGCCGCGGCGAGCAGCCGACGCACCGCCTCGGCCACCGGATCGGGTGCCCGTTCCGCCGCGTCCAGCAGCAACAACGCGGGTCGCCCGCTGATCCGCGCGGCGAGGTCGGCCAACCGGTTCACGCCGAAGACCCCGACCGAGGCGGCCAGCACGTCCGCCGTGTCGGAGCCCTCACCGACCAGCACCCCGGCGACGCCGGCGGCGTGGTCGGCGGCGACCGCGTGGGCCACGGTCAGGGCCAGCGCGGTCTTGCCGACGCCGGCCAGCCCGACCAGGCTCACCACCGGATGGTCGGCGCTCAGCAGGGCGGCGACCTCGGCGACGTCGCGGTCCCGGCCGATCAGCGGGACCGGCCGCGGGAGGGCGATCGGCGTACCGGAGGGGGCGGCGCCGGGGCCGGTGACCGGCAGGTGCCGGCCGGCCGGGGGCGGCCCGGCGGCGGACGACGGCCGGGCCGCGGCGAGGAAGGTCGTCCGGGCGGCGTGGGTCAGGTGCAGGGCGTCGGCGAGCAGCTCGACGGTGGTGCGCTGGGGGCGCACGGACCGGCCCCGCTCCAGATCGCGGACGGTCCGCACCCCGACGCCCGCCCGGGCGGCCAGCTCCGTCTGGGTGAGGCCGGCGGCGAGCCGGTGCCCGCGCAGCAGATCGGACAACACGGTACGGCCGTCCGGGCTCCGCGAACGATCATGATCCGGAGTCATGGGCACGAAGAGTACGGACCCGGTGCGACGGGCGGCAGGCCATCGTCGGCCAGCCGACGATCCGTCGCGGATATCCGACAGCGGTGCGACCCGTCCGGACCTCGACCGGCCCGGACGGGTCTGATCACCTCACATGCCGAGGTCGCGGGCGATGACCATGCGCTGCACCTCGCTGGTGCCCTCGCCGATCTCGAGGATCTTCGAGTCGCGCCAGAACCGGGCCACCGGGTACTCGTTCATGAAGCCGTAGCCGCCGTGGATCTGGGTGGCGTCGCGGGCGTTGTCCACCGCGACGGTGCTGGCGTGCAGCTTGGCGATGGCGGCGTGCCGCTTGAACGGCTCGCCGGCCAGCATCCTGGCGGCGGCGTCGTAGTAGGCCAGCCGGGCCGTGTGCGCCTTCAGCTCCATGTCGGCGATCTTGAACTGGATCGCCTGGTAGTTGCCGATCGGCTGGCCGAAGGCGTGCCGCTCCTTGGCGTACTTGATCGACTCGTCGACGCAGCCCTGGGCGAGGCCCACGGCCAGGGCGGCGATGGCGATCCGCCCCTCGTCGAGGATCCGCAGGAACTGGGCGAAGCCCCGGCCGCGCTGGCCGAGCAGGTTCGCCGCCGGGACCCGGCAGTCGTCGAAGGTCAGCTCGTGGGTGTCCGAGGCGTTCCAGCCGACCTTGGAGTACGCCGGCGCGACCGTGAAGCCGGGCGTACCCGACGGCACGATGATGGTGGAGAGCTCCTTCGAGCCGTCCGGCTTGGTGCCGGTGACCGCGGTGACGGTGACCAGCGAGGTGATGTCGGTGCCCGAGTTGGTGATGAACGCCTTCGAGCCGTTGATCACCCACTCGTCCGTCGTCTCGTCCAGCACCGCGCGGGTCTGGGTGCCGCCGGCGTCCGAGCCGAAGCCCGGCTCGGTCAGCCCGAAGCCCGCGAGGGCCTCGCCGCTGAGCAGCTTCGGCAGCCACCGCGCCTTCTGCTCGTCCGTGCCGAACCGGTAGATCGGCATCGCGCCGAGGGAGATCGCCGCCTCCAGGGTGATCGCCACGCTGGAGTCGACCCGGGCCAGCTCCTCCAGCGCCAGGCAGAGCGCGAAGTAGTCACCGCCCATGCCGCCGTGCTCCTCGCCGAAGGGCAGGCCGAAGAGCCCCATCTTGCCCATCTGCCGGACGATCTCGTACGGGAAGGTGTGCTGCTCGTAGTGCTCCGCGATGGTGGGGGCGACCACCTCGCGGGCGAACTCCCGCACGCTCTCCCGCAGCGCCTCTTGTTCCTCGCTGAGCCGGAAGTCCATCGGTTCCTCCTGTCAAGGACGGCTCCGCCGGTCGCTCGTGACGCCGGGCGGGTCCTGGGTCTGGTGGCGGTGGGTGCGCTGCGGTCTCGTCGCTGTCGCGGGTGGCTCGCGGTCGGCGGGTCGCGGTGGCGGCCCGGTCAGACCGGGGTGACGCCGTGCCGGCGCCGGGAGAAGTGCCGTTCCTTGGTGCGGGCGGCGGTGAACCGGCGGACCAGTTCGGCGCGCAGCTCGTGCGGCTCGACGATCGCGTCGACCACTAGCTCGCTGGCGAGCCGGACCACGTCGATGTCCCGCTCGTACTCCTCGCGCTTCGCGGTGACGAACGCGGCCCGCTCGGCCTCGTCCTCGATCGCGGCGATCTTGTTGGCGTAGACCGCGTTGACCGCGGCCTCCGCGCCCATCACCGCGATCTTCGCGGTGGGCAGGGCGATCGTGGCGTCCGGCTCGAAACCGGGGCCGGCCATCGCGTACAGGCCCGCGCCGTACGCCTTGCGGACCACCACGCAGATCTTGGGTACGGTCGCCTCGGAGATCGCGGTGATCATCTTGGCGCCGTGCCGGATGATGCCCTGCTTCTCCACCGCGCTGCCGACCATGAACCCGGGCACGTCGCTGAGGAAGAGCAGCGGCACGTTGAACGCGTCGCAGAGCTGCACGAACCGGGTCGCCTTGTCCGCCGAGTCGACGAAGAGCACCCCGCCCTTGAACATCGAGTTGTTGCCGACCACGCCGACGACCTCGCCGTTCAGCCGGCCGAAGCCGATGGTCAGCTCCTTGGCCCAGAGCGCCTGGATCTCGAAGAACGAGCCGTCGTCGAGCAGGCCCTTGACGTACCGGCGCATGTCGAAGGCCTGCCGCTCGCTGGCCGGGACCAGCGCGGCCAGGTCGACCTTGTCGGAGGCGGGGACGGCCTCGGCGGCCGGCGGCTGCTGCGTCCAGTTCGCCGGCAGGTACGACAGGTAGCGCTTCACCACGTCGAGCGCCTCGGCCTCGGTCTTGCAGAGGAAGTGCCCGACGCCGGACTCGGCGCAGTGCACCTTCGCCCCGCCCATCGCTTCGAGGGTGGTCTTCTCGCCGGTGACCATCTCGACCATCCGGTCGGAGCCGAGGTACATGCTGGCGTTGCCGTCCACCATGGCCACCACGTCGCAGAACGCCGGAATGTACGCCCCGCCGGCCGCGCTCGGCCCGAACAGCGCGCAGACCTGCGGGATGGAGCCGGAGGCGCGGACCTGGTTCCAGAAGATCTTGCCGGCGCCGCGCCGGCCGGGGAAGAGGTCGACCTGGTCGGTGATCCGGGCGCCGGCCGAGTCGACCAGGTAGACCATCGGCACGCTGGTCGCGTACGCCCGCTCGATGATCCGGATGATCTTCTCGACGGTACGCGCGCCCCAGCTGCCGGCCTTGACCGTGGAGTCGTTCGCCATCAGGCAGACCTGCCGGCCGTCGATGGTGGCGGTGCCGGTGACCACGCCGTCGGCCGGCAGCCCCTCGGCCATGGCGTTGGCGTAGAGCCCGTCCTCGACGAAGGAGCCCTCGTCGACCAGCAGGGCGACCCGCTCGCGGGCGAAGAGTTTGCCCTTGGCGGCGTTCGCCGCGTGGTACTTGTCCGCACCGCCGGCCCGGGCGCGCTTGCGCAGCTGCTCCAGTGCCTCACCGTCGAGCGTCACGCCGACTCCCTCGCCACCTGGGGCCGGCCACCTCGTGAGCGGGCCGACCGACCTGAACGATCGTTAGGTTAGCGCATCGGCGCGACGCTCGGCGACCCGCGGCGCCCTAGGCGGGCAGCGGGGTGAGGCGGGTGCGGGGACCGGCGCGGAGGACGCCGGAGGGGAGCTTCTTGCCGAGCAGCTCCTCGGCCAGCTCGGCGGCCTCGATCAGGACGTCCAGGTCGATCCCGGTGTCGACGCCCATGTCGTGCAGCATGTGCACGGCCTCCTCGGTGGCCAGGTTACCGCTCGCCCCCGGGGCGTACGGGCAGCCGCCCAGGCCGCCGACGCTGGCGTCGAACTCGGTGATCCCCAGCTCCATCGCGGTCAGCAGGTTGGCCAGCGCGGTACCCCGGGTGTTGTGGAAGTGCAGCAGCACCGGGATATGGGCGTTGCGGTCGCGTACCGCGGTGATCAGCTCGCGGACCCGGCGCGGCGTGCCCATGCCGGTGGTGTCGCCGAACGCCACCCGGTCCGCGCCGTCGCGGGCCACCCGGTCGACGATGCCGGCGACCCGCTGCGGGTCGACGTCCCCCTCGTACGGGCAGCCGAAGCTGGTCGCCACGATCACCTCGGCCCGGGCGCCCGAACCGTGCAGCAGGTCGATCAGTTCGGCGATGTCGTCGAGGGACTCCTCGGTCGACCGGTTGACGTTGCGCCGGTTGTGCGTGTCGCTGGCCGAGACCACCACCTCGATCTCGGTGAAGCCGGCGGCCAGGGCGCGCTGCGCGCCGCGGGTGTTCGGCACCAGCGCCGAGTAGCGCACGCCGTCGGCCTTCGCGGCCCGCTGCCACACCTCGTCGGCGTCCGCCATCTGCGGGATCGCCTTCGGATGCACGAAGGAGACCGCCTCGATCCGCTTGACGCCGGTGCCGGAGAGCGCGTCGAGCAGCCGCACCTTCGCGCCGGTGGGGATCGGGTCCTCGTTCTGCAGCCCGTCGCGCGGTCCGACCTCACGGATGGAGACGAAGTCCGGCAGTTCCGCCATAAGGGGTCACCTCACTGTGACGCGTCGCTGTTCTGGGGTCCCCCCAGCCTCCCACTCCCACCCCGCCGGCCGCACCCGACGCGGTCAGCGCATCCGGCCCACGATGCCGGTGTCGTAGTCGCCGGAGAGGAACTCCTCGTTCTCCAGGAGTTCGGCGAAGAAGGGCAGGTTGCACTTCGGGCCGGCGATCTCGAACTGCGCCACCGCGGCCTTGGCGCGCTCGACGGCCTCGGTCCGGTCCTTGCCGCTGACGATCAGCTTGGCCATCAGGCTGTCGTAGAACGGGGTGACCGTGTTGCCGGCGACGTAACCCGAGTCGACCCGGACGCCGGAACCCGTCGGCTCGTTCCAGGTGGCGATCGCGCCCGGCCCCGGCAGGAAGCGCTTCGGGTCCTCGGCGTTGATCCGCAGCTCGATGGCGTGGCCGCGCGGCGCGAGCGCGTCCGGGTCGAAGGTCGGGGCCAGGCCGGCGGCCACCCGCAGCTGCTCCTCCACCAGGTCCACCCCGTAGACCAGCTCGGTCACCGGGTGCTCCACCTGGAGCCGGGTGTTCATCTCCAGGAAGAAGAACTCGTTCGTCGCGGGATCCAGGAGGCACTCCACCGTGCCGGCGTTCCGGTAGCCGACCGCCTCGCCGGCCCGTACCGCCGCGGCCAGGAAGCGCTCGCGCAGCTCGGGCGAGACCGCCGGGGACGGCGACTCCTCGACCAGCTTCTGGTTGCGCCGCTGCACCGAGCACTCCCGCTCGCCGAGGGCCACCACCCGGCCGTCGGCCAGGCCGAGGATCTGCACCTCGACGTGGCGCACCCGGGGGAAGTACCGCTCGATCAGCACCGAGCCGTCGCCGAACATCCGCTCGGCGAACGAGCGCACCTTGTCGTACTCGGTGCGCAGCGCGGCCTCGTCGATCGCCGCGCCCATGCCCATGCCGCCGCCACCGGCCGCGGCCTTGACCATCACCGGGTAGCCGATCTCCGCGGCAGCGACGACCGCCGCCGCCAGGTCGGCCGCCGGGTCGGTGGTGCCGGGGGCGATCGGCACCCCGGCCGCCGCCATCAGGTTCCGGGCGTTGATCTTGTCGCCCATCGCGGTGATCGCGTCCGCGCCGGGTCCCACCCAGATCAAGCCGCTGGCCTCGACGGTACGGGCGAAGTCGGCGTTCTCCGACAGGAAGCCGTACCCGGGGTGGATCGCCTGCGCGCCGGTGGACTTGGCGGCGGCGAGAATCGCCTCCACGTTCCGGTAGCTCTGCGCCGGGTTCGCCGGGCCGACACAGACCGCCTCGTCGGCCTCGGTCACGAACGGCAGGCCGGCGTCGGCCTCCGAGTGCACCACGATCGCGCGGATCCCGAGCCGCCTGGCGGTGCGGATGATCCGGCGGGCGATCTCGCCCCGGTTCGCGACCAGCAGTGACTCGATCATGTTTCCTCCCGGCGTCCAGGGGTGGGGACGGCTGTCAGGTAACCACGAGCCGCGGTTACTCACGAGTCGCCTGGCACCCGTGACCCGGTCGGTGACCGGGTGGACGGGGGTCAAACGGGGGTCAGGCG
>NZ_QGKS01000272.1 GCF_003172935.1 Micromonospora sicca
CTCGCGGGGAACGCGCTGTCGGTCGCCGCCGCGCGAGCCACGCTGGAGCACGTGCTCACCGACTCCGCGTTCACGCAGATGACGGCGCTCGCGACCCGGTTCACCGACGCGGTCACCAAGGTCATCGAGGCCCATGACCTGCCGTGGTCGATCAGCCAGCTCGGCGCGCGGGCGGAGTACCGGTTCGTGCGCCCGGCCCCCCGCGACGGGACCTCCTCGGCCCGAGCGGCCGACGCCGAGCTGGAGGACTACCTGCACCTGTACCTCGCAAACCGCGGCGTGCTGCTCACTCCGTTCCACAACATGGCGCTGATGTCGCCCGCGACGAGTGCCGCGGACGTCGACCGTCACTCCGTGGTGTTCGCGGCGGCGGTCGCCGAGCTGCTGGCGTGAACCCGGTGAGCGGTGAGCCAAGCACCTGCCGCACGGCAGGGGCCCGCTGCTCGGCGTTCAACTCTCCGGTCCGCCCTCGCGGCGGTGCCCGGGATCCCGACGGTACGCGGGGCGAAGCTTCGCGCTGGCGAACGCCGCCTTCACCGCGGCCGAGAGCGCGGCGATGTCGTACGCGCCGTGGTGGCGCCGGCCGTTGATGAAGAAGGTCGGGGTTCCGGTGACGCCGCTGAGGTCGGCGGAGTCGATGTCCTCGGCGATCCGGTCGGCGCCCTTGAGCTCGGCGAGGTGCTCCCGGAATCGGTCGAGGTCCAGGCCGAGCCGTTCTGCGTAGCTGAGCACATCGGTGGGCTTGAGTGCGTCCTGGTGCGCGAGAAGCAGGTCGTGCATCTCCCAGAACGCGCTCTGCTCGCCCGCCGCCTCGGCGGCCTCGGCGGCGAGTTGGGCATGCGGGTGGACGTCGGTGAGCGGCAGGTGCCGCCAGACGTACCGGATGTTCGCGAAGTCGGTCAGCAGTTCCCGGACCACCGGCTCGGCCTGCCCGCAGTAGGGGCATTCGAAGTCGCCGTACTCCACGACCGTCACCGGCGCTTCCCGCGGCCCGCGCACGTGGTCGCGCTCCGGATCGACCGGAACCATCAGGTCGACGATCCCCTCGGCGGCACCCAGCAGCGCGCGGGCCCGCCGCGCCGGTGAGAGCCGGGCGGCGGAACGGAACACCAGCCCGGTGACGACGGACGAACCAACCGTCGCGACGAGGATGCCGAGCTTCGCCTCCTCCAGGGTCGGGCCGCTCACCGCGTGGGTGGCGATCAGGAGGGCGACGGTGAACCCGATGCCGGAGACCGTGCCCACCCCGGCGACGGCGACCCAGCCGACCGGCGGCCGGAACCGGTTGCGGCTGAGCCGGGTTACCAGCCACGAGGTGGCCACGATCCCGGCCGGCTTGCCGACCACGTACCCCACCACGATGCCAAGCGTGACCGGGGAGGTGACGGCCCTGGCCAGGAGCTCGCCGTCGATCACGATCCCGACGTTCGCCAGCGCGAAGAGCGGCACGACCACGTAGCTGGCCCACGGGTGGTAGAGGAGCTGCAACCGCTCGTTCGGCGACAGCGCTGAGGCGAGCCCGGCCCGGGCCGAACGGGCGAGCTGCGGGGTGGGCTGTTCCCGGAAGAGGCGGAAAAGGTCGCTCGCCCGCTGCAGTTCGGTGCGGCCGGGGGCATAGGCGTAGGTGAGCAGACCCATCACCAGGCCCACCGCGACCGGGTCGACACCGGACTCCGAGACCGCGAGCCAGGCCGCCAACCCCAACAGCGCGTAGACCGGCCCGTACCGCACGCCGTACGCCCGGATGAGCAGGACGACGCCGAAGATTCCAGCCGCGGCAAGCAGCGCCGTCGCCGAGGGATGTTCCGGGTAGGCGATCGCCAGCACCGCGATCGCGACTACGTCGTCGACGACGGAGACCGTCAGCAGGAAACCCCGCAACCGATCCGAGAAGCGCGGCCCGAAGACGGCCAGTGCGCCGAGCGCGAGCGCGGTGTCCGTGGCCATCACCGCGCCCCAGCCCGCGGCCGTGGTGCGCCCGGCGTTGAACGCGAGGTAGATCGCGATCGGCAGGAGTACGCCGCCGAGCCCGGCCAGCATCGGCAACGTCAGCCGACGCCGCTCCCGCAGCTCTCCGATGTCGAAGTCGCGGCGCAGCTCCAGCCCGGCGACCAGGAAGAAGAACGTCATGAGGCCGCTGTTGACCCAGGTACGCAGGTCGTGTGACACGCGCCAGTCGCCGAGCTGGACGGAGAAGGAGGTGCTCCAGAGCGACTCGTACGACCTCAGGTGGAGGTTGGCCCAGACGAGCGCGACCACCGCGGCGACCAGCACCACCCGTGCGCTGCCGGTCTCGGTGTGCAGGAACGAGCGCAGCGGGGCGTTGAACCGGCCGACCCAGGCGGTCCGGCCGGACCATCCCCGGTGGGGGTTGTGACTCGTCACGTGGACGATCCTCCTCGACCTGCTCGCCACCTGGTTCGGATTCCGGCACACGGTAACCGGCTGAGACGGGACCGGGTGAGTGATCCGCAGCGCTCGCTCCCCGGGTCGCCTGCACCGCCACTGGAACGCGGGACCCGGCGCATCCCGTGGACTGCTACTGCACCAACGGCGGCCCACCAGGGGATTGACAGATCACTTTCGGCACGCTGAGGATTGGGTCAGTCCACTGACCGTCACCGGAACAGCCTCTCGTTCACCAGATCGGCACCCGCTGTCCGCAGGTCGGCGATGCGGGCAGCTCGGTCCGCCGCAGCCGGACACCACCACCTTCCCTCTCCCCGTGTCGTGGGCGCTGCCGACCCCGCAGCGACCACACGCGACCAACCAGAGCGGAACCGCGTACCCCGGGCGGGACCCTCGGCACGTCAACCGGCCATCCATGCCGAGAAAACCGAGATGGGTGGACATGACAATGCATGATCCCCTAGGTCCACGGTGGCGACGCCGCCTTCCCGTCCCGGCCGCGCTGGCCGCCGCCGCGGCCGTCGTGCTGCTGGTCAGCCCGGCCGCGGCGATCGTGCCGCAGGCGGCTCCACCCGCTGCCGACCTCGGCCGTGTCGCCGACGAGGAGGCAAGCGTCGTCGAGGTGCTGCTCGCCGACACCGCGCAGCTCGACGCACTCGTCGCCACCGGCGTCGACCTCGACCACGACGTCGCACGGACGGAGAACGGCGTGGTCGCGCACGCCGTGATCACACCCAACGAGGCCGCGGCACTGGCCGCCGCCGGGTTCACCCTGGGCGGGGTCGTGCACCGCCCCGGCGACGCGCGGGCCCGCGTCGCCGAACGGGAGGCGACCATCGCGGAGCACGTCGCGGAGAACCGGGAGTTCTCCACGGCGGCAACGGCAGCGGACGTCTCCGACATCAAGATCATCCGCGCCGACTACTACACCTCGGGGACCAGCCAGGTCCTGTCCGTGGAGGCGAAGTGGGCGCAGGGTCAGACGGCCAGCAACACCCTCGTCGTCGAGCGGGACAGCGGCCCGGGCACCGAGATCGGCTCCGGCGGGACGCAGGCCATCTCCCGCTTCGTCGACGCCGGCGTCTACCTCTACCTCCGCGGCGCCTCGCTGGTGACGAGCCGCCCCGACTACGTCCGGATCACCAGCCCCACCGGCGACGTCGCTGTGGCCAAGGTGCAGGAGTGGCTGCCCATTCCGGACACCAACCCGGAGGGCCCGGGGTACCAGAAGGACTTCGTCACCAGCTACCTGACGCCCACCGAGCTGTACGGGCGGATCCTTCAGCTCGCCGCCGCGTTCCCGGACCTGGCCGAGATCGTCGAACTGCCGTACCGGACCAACGGCTACCGGCGCCACGCGCAGGCGGTGTTCGGCACCGCCAACGCCAGCCGCGTCGCGGTCGACTCCCTGGCCTGGGGGCACCAGGGCGGCAACGACATCTCCGTCGAGCTGGTCAACCCCGGCGCCGCCAACGCCGCGTTGTCGGTGACCGTGGCCGGCAAGGTCATCCGGGTGAACCTGGCCACCGACGCCGCCGGCGCGGTGACCAGCACGGCAGCCCAGGTCGTCGCGGCCCTCAACGCCGGCGCCGGGTCGCTGGTCCGGGCGTACACCTATCGGGGGAGCGCGGGCACCGGCGTGGTCGCGCCGGCACCGCGGACGTCGCTCAGCGACGGCCTCAGCGCGCCGGCCAGCGTCTCCCGCGATCCGCAGCCGGTGTACGCCATCCGAATCGGCAAGCAGCGCGACGGGTCGAAGCCGGGCGTGCTCGCCTACGCGCAGGAACACGCCCGGGAATGGGTGCCGCCGCTGGTCGCCATCGAGACCGCCGAGCGGCTGCTGCGCAACTACGCGCACGACGGGCAGACCAAGCAGCTGCTGAACAACCTCGACATCTGGATCGCGCCGTCGGTCAACCCCGACGGTGGCCACTACTCCTTCTACGACTTCAACTCCCAGCGCAAGAACATGACCAACCACTGCCCGCTCACCGGAGCCGCCGACTACCTCGGCCGCAATTCGTGGGGCGTGGACAACAACCGCAACTACACCGAGTACAGCCTCTTCGACGGCTACTCCGGTGCGTCCGCGAGCTGCACCAGCGGCACGTACGCCGGGCCGAGCGAACTGTCCGAACCGGAGAACAGGAACCTCGACTGGCTGGCTGCCCGACCGAACATCGCGTTCTCCATGAACCTGCACTCGTCGGGCAACTACTTCATGTGGTCACCCGGCGCGTACGCCCTGCCCGACCGGATCTCGGCGCCGCGCCCGACGCTCGCCCAGGAGTCGGCGTTCTGGGGCGCCTCGTCGCGGATCCTGACCGCGATCAAGCGACACCGGAACATGGCGGTCACCCCGGCGCGGACCGGCCCGATCTCCGACGTGCTCTACTCGGCGGCGGGCAACTCCGGCGACATGCTCTGGTACAAGTACGGCATCTACGCCTGGAACTTCGAGGTCGGCACCGAGTTCCAGCCGGAGTGGGACGAGGCGCACGCCGAGACGATGGAGTTCGCCAACGGCCTGGTAGAGCTCATGCGGGTGGCGCGGGACTTCGACCGGGACCACACCCGGCCGGAGAGCAGCCTGTCGGTCACCCCGAGCTCGACGCCGGGGATGGTGAACGTGAGCTTCGGCGTCACCGAGCCGGCGGCGCTCTTCTACACCGTCGACGGCAGCGCACCCACGTACTCGTCGATGCTCTACGGCTCGGCGGGCATCCGCGAGGGCGGGGAGATGCTGACCCTGCCGGTGGGCACGGAGATCCACTGGTTCTCGGTGGACTCGGCGGGCAACGTCGAGAACAACTACCTCGCCGACGGCGGGGCCAGGAACTACCGCAAGGGTCAGGTGGTCCTACCGACGGGCTGATCAGCGACGGTACGGTCGACGGCCGCGGCGCTGTCCGGCGTCGCGGCCGCCGGCTGGGCAGCGGCTCGACGATGGAGCTGGGCCCGGACCAGGTTGGGCCAGCCGCCCGGGGTCGGGTGCGGTGCAGGTACTCCTCGTGGAACTCGGACCCGTGCAGGTGTTCGGGCTGCAGATCCTGGATGCCGTCGAGCAGCCCCGGGTACACGCCCCCCTGATGGAAGCTCACCGACGCCAGCACGAGCCGGCCGACCCGGGGCGCGTGGTCGGTGCCGAGACGCAGCGCCACCGTCGCGCCCTGGTGCGGTTTTGTCGGCGCGTAGTACCCGCTCCCCGCCGTTCTCGTCCGCCGGCGGCGAGAGCTGTGGAACACTGAGGCCTGGTACACGCTCAATGAGATCCCGGGCCGGGTGGTGCAGCCGCAAACCTTCTTCGAGGCCGAGGAGGGCCGTACGGCCGCCGTCGGCATGGCGACCGACCACGCCGCCTACTCCGGCGCCGGCTTCGCCGCCGGGTTCGCCCAGGAGGGCTCGTCGACCAGACTCCCCGTCGATGTCCGCGAGGCCGGGACGTACGACCTGGCGATGCGCTACAGCAACGGCCCGAATCCCTACTCCGGCGAGAAGCAGCTGAGCCTGTACGTCAACGGTGAACGGGTCGAGCAGACGGTCTTCCCCTCCACCGTGACCTGGGAAGAGTGGGGCACCGTCACCACCACCGCACACTTGAACAAGGGTCGCAACGTGGTCGAGTACCGCAAGGAGGCTGCGGACTCCGGGCACGTGAACCTGGACGTGCTCGCCGTCCGGCCGCACGGCAAACGCATCACGCTGTTCAACGGTGGCGCGCTCACCGAGTGGCAGCACAGCGACGGGCGCGAACCGGAGTGGGCGATCGCCGACGGCGCCATGACGGTGCGCAACGGGGACCTGCGCACGGTGCAGGCCTTCGGCGACTTCCGGCTGCACGTGGAGTTCAACCTGCCGCTGTACCCGCCGGACGTGACCGGCCAGGCGCGCGCCAACAGTGGGGTGTACCTGCAGGACCGCTACGAGATCCAGGTGCTGGACTCCTTCGGCGTCGGCCCGCCGCAGACCAACGACGCCGCGGCCATCTACACCCAGAAGGCCCCCGACGTGAACGCGGCGCTGCCGCCGCAGACCTGGCAGACGTACGACATCGTCTACCGGCAGGCCCGCTACGACGCATCCGGGAACAAGGTCGACAACCCCCGCGTCACCGTGGTGTGGAACGGCGTCAGGGTGCACGACGACGTCGAGATCCTCGGCCCGACTGGCGACAGCCGGCCCGAGGGCCCGGCGACGGGTGCCATCCGACTTCAGGACCACGGCAATCCGGTCCAGTACCGCAACATCTGGATCGAGCCGCTGGACCGGTAGCTTCGCCAGCGGTCAGAACGTGGACGGCCGGGTACCGGTTCGTCAGCCCGGCCGTCCGCAGCAGAGCCTCGGCCCCACTGAGCAGGGCACGCAGGTGCCGACTTGAGCGCCGTCCTCCTCAGCGAGGTGAGTGTCGGGTGAGCGCTCACCACGAATGGTTCAGGCCAGCTCGCGGTCCAGTGCGCTGGGGGAGAGGGCATGCTGGACGACCGTCGCCGCGGCGCCGATGACGCCCGCGTTCGCCCCGGCCCGTGAGGTGGTCAAGGGCGAAGGTTCAGCGTCCGCGACTGCGTAGGATGGCGGGGTGATCCGGCTCCGGATGGGTCTGGCTGATGTGGCGAGGATGCGGTTTGCGTTATCGCCTCTCGCCGAGGTGATTGAGAGCCTGTACCAATTGTCGTCGGGGCGGGTGTCGCCGCTGCACCAGGGCTGGTTGGAGGCGACGCGGGACGGCCTGCGTGGTGTGGACATGGCGCTGCTGGGCGCGGTGGTGCCTGCGAGCGCGTACGTGGCGGATTTCCTGTTCGTGGCGGCCACCGACGCCGGCACCATCGACGACCAGCTGCGGTTGGTTGCCGAGTCGCCCGTGGCGGGAATCCGTGCCGACCTGGCGGCGGTGTGGGGTCGGGAGCCGATGCCGGCGCCGGCACGGGCGTTGGCTTCCGAAGGGGCGGCTGGTGCTCGGCGGTTGGCCGACGCGCTGTGGCGGTACTGGTCGGTGGCGATCGAGCCGCACTGGCGGGAGCTACGCGCGGTGCTGGAGGATGACGTCGCGTATCGGGCTGGCCGGCTGACCGGCGGTGGTGTCGATGCGCTGTTGTCGAGCTTGCACCCGGAGGTCAGCGTGCGGGGTGAGATCCTGCGGATCGACATGCCCCGGCACTCGGTGGACCATGACCTGGCCGGTGACGGACTCGTGCTGGTGCCGTCGGTGTTCGCGTGGCCGAACCTGGTGGTGGACAAGGGCCCCGATCGACCCGCGAGCCTCATCTATGCCTGCCGAGGAGTCGGCACGATGTGGGGAGGCGACTCCCGAGACGCCGACTACGCCGACGACGCGCTGGGTGCGCTGCTGGGTCACAGCCGCGCGGCGATCCTCAGCTGTCTGGCGCTGCCGAAGTCGACCACCGACCTCGCCCGTGAGCTCGGTCAAAGCGCGCCGTCGGTCAGCTTCCACCTGTCGGTGCTGCGCCGCAATGGCTTGGTGACGTCGTGGCGTTCCGGGCGCCGGGTGTTGTACCGGCACACGCCGCTGGCCAGCGGACTGCTCGGGGCTAGTGGTTCGGGGTTCGAGCGGGACTGTCCGGATCCCGCGTGAGGTTCCGACGGCGACGCTGGATTCCAGCGCCATCGAATCGTTGGTGACCTCCTAGGAGGCCTGCGACCGTGAGCGGACGCACGCATTCGACGCGCTACGGTGCCCGGTTGATTCGCAACCTGGCGTTCATCACGACCACCGCCGCAAGCGTCGAATGTCGTCGATCATTCGGACAGGGAAGGCAGGAATCGTGCGGAACGAAGACACTCGTGGCCTGACTCGTCGCGGGGCCCTGCGGGCGGCCGTCACGGTCGGCGCCGTCGCAGGCCCCTTCGGGTTGGCGGGAACAACGACCTCGCCGGCGTTTGCCGAGCCCGGGGTGACGTTGCCGGCGGCCACAACGGACGTGACACCGTTCCGGCTGTCGGTGTCGGACACCACGCTGCGCGATCTGCAGCGGCGGTTGGCGGCGGCCCGGCTGCCGGAGCGGGAACCCGTTCCCGACGGGTCCCAGGGCGTGCCGCTGGAGCGGGTACGCGGCCTGGTCGAGCACTGGCGGACGCGGTATGACTGGCGTCAGGTCGAGGCGCGGCTGAACGGGTTCGGCCAGTTCCGCACCCAGATCGACGGGATGGGAATCCATTTTCTGCACGTACGTTCCCGGCACGCCAACGCCGTACCGGTGGTGTTGACCCATGGCTGGCCGGGTTCGGTGGTGGAGTTCCTCGACGTGATCGGGCCGTTGACGGATCCCACGGCCTTCGGCGGGAGCGCTGTGGACGCGTTCCATGTCGTGGTGCCGTCCCTACCGGGCTTCGGATTCTCCGACAAGCCGGCCACGGCCGGGTGGAACATCCAGCGCATCGCGGGAGCCTGGGCGGAACTCATGTCCCGTCTCGGCTACCGTCGCTGGCTCGCTCAGGGCGGCGACCTGGGCGGCTCCGTGACGCACGAACTCGCCAAGCTCGGGCCCGCCGGACTCGCCGGGATCCACCTCAACTTCTTCCCCGTATTCCAGCCCCCGATCAGCGACCCGCCCACGCCGGAGGAGCAGGAGGCGCTGGACAAGCTGCAGCGGTTCTTCAACGACGGCGCCGGCTTCATCTACGAGCAGTCCACGCGCCCCCAGACGGTGGGGTATGCGTTGACCGACTCCCCGGTGGGGCAGGCGGCGTGGATCTACGAGAAGTTCATGGAGTGGACCGACAGCGACGGCAATCCCGAACGGGTCCTCGGCGTCGACCGGATGCTCGACGACATCATGCTGTACTGGCTGCCTGGCACCGCGGCCTCCTCGGCGCGAATCTATTGGGAGGACGCGCGGGCCACTGGCACAGCCGACGACTTCAAGGTCCCGGTCGGATTCACGGTCTTTCCCCGCGAGATCATCCCAACTCCGAGAATCTGGGCCGAACGCGTCTACAAGTCCAAGCTCATCTACTTCAACACGGTCCCCCGTGGTGGCCATTTCGCCGCGTTTGAACAACCAGAAATTCTTGCCGAGGAGCTGCGGAGGTTCGCTCGCTTGGTCCGTTGACCCTGTGCCGTGCCATAACTGGTCGCAGGGGTTGTGAACTGCGGTGTTGTCTGGTGGTGGACGATCGGGTGATGGTGTTTCGGCTGCTGCACCTGATCATGATGTAGGTGTTTGGCTAGGTGTATTGCCCAGCACCGTTGTTGATGCGGCTGATGGGTGGTTGGCCGCCGGGTGAGGTGTGGCTGCGGTGGTGATTGTAGGTGTGTAGCCAGGTCGGTAGGGCGTCGGCGCGGTGCCGGTTGCTGGTGAACGGTTGGGCGTAGTACGGCAGCCGCCAATTGCTAGCTGACCAGGGCGTAGTCGCGGTTCAGTCGTGTGCGTTGGTGGAACCAGCGTGCGCGAGCCTGGTGACGGCGTCGCCAGGTGAGCCAGCGGGTGGCATGGTCGGGCGGCATCGGATGGTGAAGGGCGTCGGCGAGTAGCCGCTTGACCTCGTGCACGGTCAGTGGGATCAGTCCGGGCTCGGGCGGTGGTGGCTGGTCGGGTGTGCTCGGGGGCGGGGCTTGGCTGTCGGTACGGTCCCGCAGGTGGGCGGCGGTGACCGCGCAGACGGCGAGGGCGGCCATGACCAGGACGGTGTGCCGGGCGATCGCGGTGTAGAGGCGGGCCTGGCACTGATCCAGGCCGAAGTAGTCCTTGCCGAACTCGAAGCACTCCTCGACCGGCCAGCGCAGTCCGGCGGCGCGGATCAGCCTCGTCTTGGTCACGGGTTGCCCCTCCGGCACGTGGCAGTAGTGGAAGGCCAGCTCGCCGGTGCTCAGGTGACGGCGCACGAGCAGGTGATGCCGCGGTGAGGCGGTGGCGATCCACGCCCAGGCGTACCAGCGTTGTCCCTTTGACCCGGTACCGGCCGAGCGGAGCTCCCACCGGCGTGTGTCCGCGGCCAGCAGCGTGACGGCCTGAGCGCAGGTCAGCCTGTCTCCCGAGGGCAGGTCGATCATGAAGGTGGAGGCGACCCGCAGCACGTACGCCTGCCCGCGAGTCTCGAAGAACTCCCGCAACGGTGTGCAGTTGCCGTACACCTCGTCGCCGCAGACGACGTCGAACACCAGCCCGTCGGCGTACGCGTCCGCGCAGACGTCCATGGCCAACTGACCCTTGGTGCGAAACTGCATCCCAGGCGGCAACCCCATACCCGCAGCCGTGCGCGGGTCGGCGAGGTGCTCGGCCGGGATCCACTGACGCGCCCCGACCAACGCGTGTCCCGTCCGCTCCCGCACATACGACAGGTGCACCGTGTTGATCCCGTTCGCGACCCGACCCGCGCACCCCATGTACTGCCGTTTCACCCCACACGTGACCCGGCCCTGCTTGGCCTGGCCCGTCTCGTCCAACGCACCGACCACCAACCCACGCCGCCGCCGGCGCGTGGCCGCCGCATCCAGACCCCCGGCCACGAACCGCCGGATGTGACTCATCGCGGCCGTCGTATCCCACACCGCCCGATTCAACAACCGCTGCGTGCGGTCCGGCGTGGCGTCCCCAACCTGCTCAGCGATGCTCCACCCGTTGCGCTTCGGCACCCAACTGACCAGCGCCGAGATGTACCGGCCCGCGTGCTGCCACGTCTGCGTCCGCACGAAACACGACCGCAGCTCCTCCAACAGCTCGGCCCGTGCCCGCACCGCGCGCCTGGCCGCTACCCTGGCAGCAGCAGCCGCCTTCGATCTTGTAGTCCTCACAAACACATGATCGACAGGCGGCTGCGTCCACTTCGCACACCCCCACCGCATCCCGACAGGTCAGACCACCAATGGCGGCTGCCGTAGTAGGCCCATTCGTCGCACAGGGTCCGGTTGAAGCGTTCGGCTTTGCCGTTGGTCTGGGGCCGGTAGCGGCGGGTGAAGCGGGCGTGGGTGCCAAGGGCGGCCAGGGCGTCGCGCCAGGCGCCTGCGCGGCGGTAGGCCCAGGCGTTGTCGGTGATGATCTGTTCGATGCGGCTGATGCCGTGGGCGGCGAAGTGATCGGCGGCGCGGCGCAGGAAGCCGGCACAGGTGTCGGCTTTCTCGTCGGGGTGGATTTCGGCGTAGGCGAGGCGGGTGTGGTCGTCGATGGCGCGGTGGACGTAGTCGAAGCCGACGCGGGTGCCGTAGTGGGCGCGGCGGTGTTCCAGGCTGTCGCGGCCGTGCACGCGCCAGCCACCGCCGTCACGCAGGCGGCCCGGTTTCTTGACGTCGACGTGGACGAGTTCGCCGGGTCGATCGCGTTCGTAGCGGCGAACTGGCTGGCCGGTGGGCCGGTCCAGCCAGGCCAGGCGGTGCAGGCGGTGCCGGGTGAGCACGGCGTGCACGGTCGGAGCGGGAACGCCCAACAGCGGGGCGAGGCGGCGCGGGGGCGAGCTTGCGGTCCTGGCGTAGCTGGCAGATCGCCGCTTCAATCGTTGCAGGGGTCTTGCCGGGCAGCCGGCGGGCGACGCTGGGCCGGTCGCGTAGACCGGCCAAGGTCGTTCGGCTCGCTCGCGTTCCTGAAATCGTCAGACCGTCCGGATCTTCCGCTTTGAGGGCGTTTGACAGGCGCGTTGAACGGTACGGCATTCACGGCTAGCTTCTCGACCGATGTATGCGGAACGCGACAGCGGAGCCGGGCCGATGTGGCCCGGCTCCCTTGCTGATCAGTACGGGCGAAGCGACGTGAAGAATTGCCTCAGTTCGCTGGCGAGCAAATCCGGTTCCTCCAGAGGCATGAAGTGTCCGCCCCTACCTGATTCGCTCCAATGCCGGACGTTGGTGCAGGCGCGTTCGGCGATTTCGCGGGGGAAGTTGGCCTGCGACGGTTCGGTGCTCAACGTGAACGCGGCGGGCACCGTGATGTGGGGTCGTGGGCTGTTGTGGTCGAAGTCGAAGTACTGCCGGAACGAGGAGCCGATCGTGCCGCTCGCCCAGTACAGGGTGATGATCGTCAGCAGGGTGTCCCGGTCGAAGCGGCTCTCCAGGTCCCCGTGGTTGTCACTCCAGTCTCGGTACTTGTCGACGAGCCAGGCGGCCAGTCCGGCTGGAGAATCACTCAGTGCCGCGGCGATGGTGTCCGGCCGGGTGCCCATGATGGCGCTGTAGCCGCCATCGGTCTGGTCGTACGCCGCCTCGGCATCGAGATACGCCTGCTCGGCGGGCGACAGCGGCTGGGAGTCGAAGCTGGCCGGGAACGGTGGGTGGATCATATGAATGCCGGCCACCTGCTCGGGATACAGGGCGCCCAGCCAACCGGTGACCACGCCGCCGACGTCGCCGCCGAAGGCCCCGTAGCGTTGGTAGCCAAGGACGTCGGTCATCAACAGGTGCAGGGTCTGCGCCATCGCAGCGCGGGTGAGCGGCCCTTTCGGCAGCTCCGAGTACAGAAACCCTGGCAGCGAGGGAACCACCACGTCGAACGCGTCGGCGGGGTCGCCCCCGTACTGTGCGGGGTTGGTCAGGCGATCGGCCAGCGGCAGCATCTCCACGAAGCTGCTGGGCCAACCGTGGCTCAGGATCAGCGGCAGCGGCGCGGGCGCACCGGCCGGACGCGTCCCGGGTACGCGAAGGAAGTGGATGCGCCTGCCGCCGATCTGGGCCTGGTAATGCGGCAGCGCGTTGAGTTCGGCTTCCCGAGCGCGCCAGTCGAACCCGTCGGCCCAGTAGGACACCAGGTGCCGCAGGTAGTCGGGATCGGCACCGGCCTGCCATGGCTGATCGCCGCTGCGATTGGTGAAGCGCGTACGGGCCAGTCGGGCCCGCAGGTCGTCGAGTACCTCGTCGGATACATCGATACGGAACGGGGAGAAGGTCATTGTTCCTCCGGCTAGGAGGCGCTCCCCGACGCGAAAGTCAGCGGACAGGGATGGCCGGGTGGAGCGCCCAGACGTGACATTGGGTGTTCACCGGGCTCACCTCCCCTCATCGCTGACACGGGTCACCTTACACGTCCCCTTCTGCCGCCCATCGCGAGCGTCGATCGCCCCATTCCTGGATCAATCGGATATATTGTGACCTTGCCGCGACCGCAACACGGCCGGGTGGTACCCGTCCGCGTCGGTGTGTGGCATGGAGGTCACACTTTGGGGCATGGAGTTCTTCTGCTACCACCGCGACCGGCCCAGCTCGGTGGCGCTGCGCGACGAGCTGCTGGAAGAGCATTGGTCCTACATGGACCGGTACTCGAGAGAAATGATCGCTCGCGGACCGACCCTTGCCGGCGACGGCGACACGCCCACCGGCAGCGTGCACATCGTCGACCTGCCCGACCCCGCCGCCGCGCGCGTGTTCGCTCTCGACGAGCCCAACTATCAGGCCGGCGTGTACCGGGACGTGCTGCTGCGCCGGTGGCGCAACGCGCTGGGGCGCACCATGTGGGACTTCCCCGGAGGCCGGACCGGTGGTAATCGGTACCTGGTGCTCGGCCTCGGCGCGGGGCAGGCCGCTGACCTCGCGGTGCCGCCCGACCGGGACGAGCTGATCGCGTACGGGCCGCTGCTGTCCGACGACGGCGCCACCTGGCTGGGTACGGCGGTGCTTGTCCGGGCGGCGGATCCGGACAAGGCGCGCGCCGTGCTGACCCCGGACCGGTACGCCGACATCGAGGTGCACAACTGGCAGTTTGGCGGTCGGCCGTCATGACCCGAGGCTGGCTGTGGACTTGGTGCAGCGTGTCGACAGGCGTGGATGCGGCAGGGGGAGCCTGCTCGGAGTTGTCTGGCTTCGTCGACGCCTGTCAGCTTCCCCGGGGCCAAGATCGAACGTGCGGATCTGCCGCACTCAGCTCGGTAGATGCTTCAGCCATCGCGTGTGTAGGGCCTCATAGCGCGCCGCGTCAACGGCGGCCGGGTCGTCCAGCAGCGCGACGACACGGGTTCCACTCGGCAGTAGCCTGCTGTGAGCGGAGATCTCCGGCAGCGGCGGAGCTGGCAGCATCCTGCTCACCTCAGCCCCCAGGTAGGTCCACCATCCCAGCAGCGCGGGCCACCCGTCGACCGGATGATCTTCTTCGTGAATTCGCGTCAGATGCCAGATCTGATCCAGCGACCACTCGTCCATGACCCGACCGATGCCGGCAGCTAATGCATCGGCGGCTTGTAGCCACAAGGCGGTCAAGCGCGCGTGCAGCTGACGGTAGCCATCCGCGTCGGAGTTTGGGCGACGAAAGGTCCACGCCGCGTCAAGGGACCAGCTCAGGTTGATCGCCGTACTGGATTGATCGGGCCGACAGCTGAGATGGAGATCGACCCCGTCGGGTGTCCAGAGTTGGCTGGAGGCCTTCCCAGTCGCCATCGCGGCGCCGCCTCGTCCTGGTCCTCAACGATCCGCAGTTCGCCGTCGTTGTCGAAGAGGTTGATGCATCCGTCCGGGCGTCGAAACTTCAGACCGAAGCCGGCCGCCAGCGCGAGTACCTCGTAGATGACCTTGTTGACCGGACGCAGCACGGGCACCCGCAGCTCCCACGTCCAGTCAGAGCCCATCCCGGCATCCTGCCGAGTTCCGATTCCTCGGGGCAAGCGGCATCTTCCGGATAATGGACCACCGATGCCTCTGACCCATCGCAGATACGTCTGGGGTGGCTCCACAGCTGGACCACGTCCGCAACTGCCGCTGTCCGCGCGGTCGTGCCGTCGCCCCTGCCGCTCCCCACGACGTGGCGCTGCTGGTACATGGTGCGTCGAAGATCGGTGGCCGGCCGCCCTTGGATCCCTTCTTTCGTCAGTTGGCGGTGCCCGGTCGACCTTGATCGGGATTGTTACTTTGATGCCCCCGCTTGGCCAGGTGCTCCTCTGCACCCGGTCGGGTAGGACCGCCGCATTGCTGTGGCGGTCCCCTCAGGCCCTTGCCCGTGGCGCGGTCAGTTCGGCTCGGTGGATGGTGGGCGGGTCCTGCCGCGCTTGCTTGACTTGTACGTGGCATCCATGGACGAGTATTTCGCCGCTCGGGCGATCATTCCGTGCTCGGTCTGGTCGGCGAGGTAGGCCAGGGCGGTGGCCTCTTCGGTCAGGTCGTCGTGCAGGTGGGCCGGCGCTACTGGTAGGGCGTCGGAGAGGGCGTCCTGCGCGTGACGGATCTCGGCGTGCGCTGCGTCAGGGGCACTGGCGCTGAGGTGGCCGGAGGCGCGACGCTTGGCGTTCTGTACCCGCAGGTAGACCAGCTCGGTGCGTACGGTCGGGTCAGGTACCCGTCCTGCGGCCTGGTCACCGGGGACGACGTTGACGTGCAGCGGCAGGGTGAGCGTGTGCTGGGCCAGCGTAGGCAGCTCGACCCAGGTGAACTGGCACGTGGCGACCTGGGCCAGTCCGAGGGTGGCGATAGCGGGGATGTCGAAGGTCAGCAGCAGTTTGCGGGTTTCGTCGGCGTAGAAGTTGCCGAGCTCGGCGAGTAGCCCGTCACCGGTGGTGGTCGCGGGCATGTCGTTGACGATCTGGACCGCGCGTACGTGCGGTGAGGGCTGGATCAGCAGCGACGCTGCTTGGACGGTCTGGGACAGCAGGCCGTCGACCTCGCCGGCGATGAGCGCGCCCGCGGTGTCGGCTTCTTCGGCGAAGTGTTCGTTGCCGGCCCCACCGCGGGCGATCGCCGACATGAGCCGTTCGTCGTAGCCGAGTCCGTAGCCCAGCGTTGAGGTCGTGATGTTGTCGGCGTTGGCCTTGGCGGCGATGGCGCCCAACGTGTCGGGGTCGGTGACGCCGGCGTTGGCGTGCCCATCGGAGATGAGCAGCACGTTGGCTCCGGCCGGCCCGGCGATGCGGCTGGCTTCCTGCAGCCCGCGCAGGTAACCGGCGGACAAGTCGGTGCTGCCACGCGCGTCGAGCTTGGAGATTGCGCGTTTGACCGCCTGTTTGTCGGCGAGCGGCCCGGCTGCGACCGCTACCTCGACTCGGTCGTCGAATGCGACCAGCCCGAAGTTGTCGCCGGGATCGAGTCTGTCGATCAGGCCGATGAGTGCGGTCTTCGCGCCGTCGAGGCGGCCACCGGCCATCGAGCCGCTGCGATCGAGCACCACCTGCAGTGTGGATGCCGGGCGGTCGACGTCGCGGGTCGACGCCGCGGGTGCCGTCAGTTCGACGAGCACGGATAGTTGGTCGTCGGTCTCGAGTGCCAGCACGTCGACATCCAGATGTGCGGAGATGTGCATTTGTCTCCTTCAGCGGCACGGCAGGTACGGAAGCAGGGCTTGCCTGGCGGACGGTAGTGAATCACCGCGCTGTGACACTCCGATGGTCGTTGCCGGGCCTCGGCGCTTCGCGCGAACGAGCGGCGGCATGAGCGTGACGGCCGCGCGGTGCCGATCCGGCGGGCGGCAACCCGGCCGGGTAAGGACGCCGCAGTCGCGCGGTCGCAGTAGGGTCGTCGGGCTGGCGCAGGCCGATGAAGATGGGGGAGTTGCGACGGTGGGGGAGTTGACGACAGCGACTGTGCCGCTGAACGCGATCCAGAGCGACCGGGTTGCCGGTGTGCTCCTCGCTGCGGCGTGCGGTGACGCGTTGGGCGTGCCGTACGAGTTTCAACCGCAGCTTGCGGCCGGCGAACAGCCCGAGATGCGCGGCGGTGGGCTCGGCCCGTACGCGCCCGGTGAGTACAGCGACGACACCCAGATGGCGATGTGCATCGCGGAGGTGTCCGCCACCGGGGCGGATCTGCGCAGCAGCGACTCCCTCGACCGCATCGCCGGCAAATTTCCTCCGATGGAAACGGGAGGGCGCCAGCGATATCGGGGCGCAGACCCGGCAGGTCCTCGACGCGGTCTCACAGGTGAGGGGAGCGGGCGTCGCCCCGGCGATGAGAGACACAGCCGCGGACCTGCACCGCAGAACCGGCCGCAGTGCGGGTAACGGGTCGCTGATGCGCACTGCGCCGGTGGCGCTGGCCTATCTCGGCGATCCGGAGGCGCTCGCGGAGGCCGCCCGCGTAGTCAGTGCGCTCACCCATCACGACCCCCTGGCCGCGGACGCGTGTGTGCTGTGGTGCGCGGGGATCCGCCGGGCGGTTCTCGACGGGACGTTCGACGGGGTACGCGAGGGTTTGGACCTGCTGCCCGCGGGGCGGCGCGACCGGTGGTCGAGCTGGTTGGCCGAGGCGGAGTCCAAGCCGCCGGAGCAGTTCCGTCCCAACGGGTTCGTGGTCGCCGCGTTGCAGGCCGCCTGGTCGGCGATCAAACACACCGACGTTCCGGAGCACGACCCGGGTCGCGGCAGTTTCCCCTGCCAGCATCTCGAACGCGCTCTGACCGTGGCGGTGCGCGTCGGCGACGACACCGACACTGTCGCGGCGATCGCCGGGGCCCTGCTCGGCGCCCGGTGGGGCTCCTCCGCGGTGCCCCTGGCCTGGCCGCGCATCGTTCACGGCTGGCCGAACCGGCGCGCGGCGGACCTAATCCGCCTGGCCATGTTGACGGCCCAAGGCGGCCAGGCCGGCCAGGGCGGTTGGCCGGGCTGCGCCCGCGCGCCACGACCTGCCGTTGCACCGTTGATGGTGGCGCATCCGCACGACCCGGGGGTGATCCTCGGCAACCTCTACACCGACGCGGCCCCAGTGGGCGCCGGCGCGGTGGTCTCCCTGTGCCGGGTTGGCTGCGACGACTTCGACGACGTGGCCGTCGTCAACCGGGTGTCGGCGTGGCTGGTCGACCAGCCCGACGCCAATGCGCAGCCGCACTTCGTGGTCGATCAGGCCGCCCGGATGGTCCTCGAGTTGCGCAAGGAGGGCCATGTCGTGCTGCTGCACTGCGCCGCCGGTCAGAGTCGCACACCGGCGGTCGCCGCCCGCTACACGACCTTGACCACCGGCATACCGGCCCGCTCCGCGCTGGCCGAGCTGCGCGGCCTGCTCGGCGCGCACGGCTGGACACTCAATCCGGAACTGCGGCAGGTCGTCGAACAGCTGTGACGGGTCACGCCGGGGCTGCTGTAGGCCGCACAGGACCAATCGAGGACTCGGCTGTAGGCGAGGCCGGAACTATGGCCCCGCCCATGATCGGAGCGGCCCGCACAACCTGCCGGAACAACCCTGGTGGATGACCGGGCCGCCTGCCCATGGGACCAGGATCGGGGGAGCTGGATGGGAGCAGACGGGTGCACTCAACGGCAGTCAACTCCGCCCAACGGCACCGAACAGCAGTCAACGGCACCCGCCGCCCCCTCCTGGCGCAACGATCTGTCACTGCACCTGATTAGCGAGAGGGGGAGCCGGTGAAACCCACCGTCGTCGCTGCCGCGTATTCGGTCCTCAAGCGCGTCGCCCAGGAACGCCGCACGATGTCGTACTCCGCCTTGAGCGACGAGGTCCCTGGGCTCTCCCGTCGAGGCCCTTCGATGGTCGCGACGCTGATCGCAGTCGCTGAGCGCTCGTGGAGAAGCATGTGCTCCTGCCGGTACTGGCCGTAAAGGCGGGTCGCAATGGACTCCCCAGCTCCGGCTTTTACGAGTCATTGACGACCTACCGGCCCGAAGACGATCAATCCGACCCGAAAAGGGCTGCTCGCCGGGAGCGCGAGAGGGTCTACGCGGCCTACCCGCCAGACCAACAGTAGAAGCTGCTCAACCACATCCGGTGGGCACCAGGGACTCGGCAGCAGAACTAACGAGAGGAACCGGGGGAGTCCCCTTTCTTCGATGGTCCGGCGGCGAACCGGGCTGGCGGCAGACCGCACACTCCGATCTCCGCCGTGAACACTGCCCCCGAGAACTCGGCGCCGTCGGACCGGGCGGTGGTGACGAACAGGCGTCGCAGGTCAGGGCCCCCGAACGCCAGGTTCGTGACCAGCGGCGCCGGTACGCGCAGCGCACGGTCGGGCACGAGTCCGGCGGTGTGCCGGACCACGAGGCCGGATCCCCAGAGTGCCACCCACACGCCGCCGTCGGCGTCGACCGTGATCCCGTCGGGGTGGTCGACCCGTACCGACGCCACCGCACGGCCGTCCGACTCATACGCGGTGACGGTGTCGGCGAAGGTGTCGGCGTGGTAGAGGGTCCGCCCGTCCGGGCTGGTGTCGACGCCGTTCGACGCGCCGATCCGATCGGCGAGGATGCGGTGACGCAGGTGCGCCCCGATTGAGTAGAGGGCACCGCGGTTGGCGCGGGTACGGTCGACCGACCCGACGTAGAGCTGGCCATCGCGTCCGCACACCGCGTCGTTCAGCGACAGGTCGGCCGGCCCGGGCACGGTGACGAGGGGACGGAACGTCCCGTCCTGCGGGTCGAGGGCACCGAGGTCGCGGCCGGCGACGCCGAGCCAGCCGCTCCCGGCGCGCGGCACCAGGGCGGTGACCGGCCGACCGCAGGTGGCGCCGTGGGCGGCGCCGGTGGTCGGGTCGACGACCCAGAGGGTGCGGCCGGCGACGTCGACCAGGTGCAGGCGTCCGGTGGTGTCGTCCCAGATCGGGCTCTCGCCCAGCGCGCAGCGCAGCTCACCCAGGAGCGCCCAGTCAACGTCCTGGGAGATCATGGCCATCGGACCTCGGCACCGGTCGCCGCGTGGGAGGGTACGGGTCCGGTCACAGCCATCGGGCGCGCAGGTCGGGCCGCAGCCACGCGGCGGGCGAGGCGATGGAAAGGCCGCCGTCCACCGGCAGCACCGTGCCGGTGATGAAGTCCGCGATCGGGGAGGCGAGGAACGCCACTGCGGTGGCCACGTCCTCGGGGCGGCCGACCCGCCGCAGCGGGTAGCCCTCGGTGACTCGGGGCACGTCCGCCTGGCCGATCATGCCTGGTGCGACCGCGTTGACCCGGATGCCGGCAGGCCCGTACTCCAGGGCGAGCTGGCGGACCAGCCCCTCCACGCCGGCCTTCGCCGCCGCGTAGCCAGGCAGGCCGGGCGCGGCGAGGGTGGCGTTGACCGAGCTGACCGCGACGATCGCCCCGCCGCGGGGCAGCAGCGGCAGCGCCGCCCGGACGACGTAGAACATCGAACCGAGGGTGGCGTCGAGGGCGATCCGCCACTGCGCGTCGGTGGTCTGCGTCGCCGGGGCGACCGGCATCACCGCGGCGGCGGGCACCACCACGTCCAGCCGGCCGAGGATGCGGTGCGCCTCGGCGACGGCGGCGGCCGCGGCGTCCGGGTCGGCGCAGTCGGCCACCAGCTCGGCGGTGAACGCGGGGTCGGTGTGCTCGTCGAGCGAGACGCCGACGACCCGGTCACCGGCGTCGCTGAATGCCCGGCCGATCGCGGTGCCGATCGGTGAGGAGGCGCCGACCACGAGGACCCCGCGGCCGCTCATCCGGCCAGCTCCAGGTCGGCGAGGATGGCGCTGAGCGACTCCCGGCCAGCCGCGTCGAGCGGGCGGGCCGGCGAGCGTACGGTGGCGTCGGCGATGAGGCCGCGGCGCACCAGCACCTCCTTGTGCACCGCCCAGGCGATGCCCTGCTGGAGTCCGAACAGGATCAGCGGCAGCAGCCGGGTGAACGCGGCGCGCGCCTCGGCGTGCCGGCCGGCTTCCCAGTCGGCGAGGACGGGTGCGAGCAGGTCGGGGAACTCACAGGCCGGCATGGTGCCGATCGCGCCGCGGGCGTACTCCTCCAGGCAGAACTGGGCGTTCTGGCCGCCGAGCACCGCGAAGCCCTCGTCGGCGCGGGCGGCGACCACGGCCGCCACCTTCGGCGCGGTCGGGGGCGACTCCACCTTCACCGAGGTGACGCCGTCGAGCTTGCCGAGCTCGGCGATGAGCGAGGGTGCCATCGTGACGCCGGTGGCGCCGGGCGCGTCCTGGACCATGACCTCGACACTGGCGGCCGAGGCCACCTCGCCGTAGAAGGCGAGCAGCTGGTCGGGGGTGGGCTTGACCATGAACGGCGGCAGCACCATCAGTGCGTTCGCGCCGCCGGCCATCGCGGCGTCGGCCTGTTCGATCGCGGTCACCGTCGAGGTGCCGTTCACCCCCGCGACGATCGGTACGGCCCCGGCGACCACGTCGGTGACCGTGGCGAGGATCCGGGTCCGCTCGTCGGTGGTGAGCGCGAAGCCCTCGCTGGCCATGCCGAAGACCGCGACGCCGGTCACGCCGCTGGAGAGTTGGAACTCGGTGAGCCGGCGCAGGCTGGGCAGGTCCAGGGCGCCGTCGGGCCCGAACGGGGTCGCGAGGATCGGCACGAGGCCGTGGACGGTGTGGGGCACTCAGGACTCCTTGGCCAGGGCGCGAACCGTGTCAGCGTCGACGTTGACGCCGAGTCCCGGTCCCGCGGGCAGGTCGAACGCGGCCGGGTGCAGGGGCACCGGGTCGGTGAGGATGCGGGCGCCAACCTCGGTGGAGGTGGGCTGGTATTCGAAGGCGGCGAGGTCGGCGACGGCCGCGGCGACGTGCAGGCCGGCGGCCAGGGAGACCCCCATGCCGACGGAGTGGTGCGGAGCGACGGGTACGTGCCGCGCGGCGCACAGGTCGGCGATCGCCATCGCCTCGGTGATGCCGGTGCGCGCCACGTCGGGTTGGGCAATCCGCAGCGCCCGGGCGTCGAGCCACTGCGCGAACTCGTAGCGGTTGCGCAGCGCCTCTCCGACCGCGATCGGCACGGCCGAGCGGGCGGCGAGTTCGGCGTGCCCGGCGACGTCCTCCGGCGCGAGGGGCGCCTCCAGGAACCAGGCGTCCCGTTCGGCGAGCCCGTGGGCCAGCGCGACCGCGTCGTCGACCCCGTACGCCCAGTGCCCGTCCACGGCGATCCGCAGGCCGGGCGCGGCGTCCCGGACGGCGTCGACGGTGGCCAGGTCGGCGGCGACGCCGTGCCCGAGGTGCAGCTTGACCCCCGTGGCCCCCCGGTCGACCCAGTCGCGGGCCAGCGCCGCCCGTTCCGCGTCGGTGGACCGGGGCAGCCCGGAGACGTACGTGGGTAGGCGGGTGCGGAACGCACCGCCGAGCAGCTGCGCGACTCTGAGCCCGGTCAGCCGGCCGACGAGGTCCCAAAGCGCGATGTCGACGGCAGCGAGCGCGTCGGCCTGGTGGCCGACCATGTGCCCGCGTTCGCGCATCAGGTCGCGCAGCCGGTGCCAGGCAGGACGGGGGGCGGTGGCGTCCATGCCGACGAGCACCGGCGCGAGGAGCAGGTTGACGATGGCGGCCGGTACCTCGGGCGCCACCGGCGCCAGGGCCTCGCCCCATCCGGTGGTGCCGTCGTCGGCGATCACCTCGACCAGCAGCGTCTCGTAGCGGGACGAGTAGAGGCTGCGCCACGGCTCGCGGACCTCGTAGCCGTCGCCGATGGTGCCGCCGTCGCGTTTCGGTCCCAGGTAGGCCTGGTCGGTGCGCAGCTTCAGCACGTGGGTGTGGACCTCGCGGACCCGCATCATGCCTCCGCTCCGCAGGCCAGCCGTACCGGCCGGGACCGCTGGTCGCCGACCTGCACGGCATAGATGAACGCGGCGGACAGGTCGTCCACCGGCACGGTCCATTCGTTCGGGTAGACGGTGCGGTCGAGCTGGTGCCAGGTGGCGCCGTCGTCGAGCGACCAGTGCAGGGTCGCCGGTTCGCGGGTGGCGGCCTGCACGTAGGCGTGATAGCGGCTGCCGTCCGGCTTGGGGATCAGGATGCCGCGCACCGGGCCCACCGGGCCGTCGTCGAAGCGGTGCGCGCCGACCGGCGCGGCCTGGGCGCGGTGCAGCGGTACGTCCAGCGGGCCGACGCCGTGCACCACGATCGCGGTGATGCCGTGCCCGGAGACCTCGACGGTGAGCCGATGGTCGACGACGGTGGCCTGCTCCGGTACGCCGCGGTCGCGGATCACCGTCGCCCGGTACGGAGTGCCGGGGGTCATCGGCACCCGCGCCGGGTCCAGCGTCACCGTCGCCGTGCCCGGGGTCGCGGCGGCGTTGGTGAGGCTGACGCAGAGCCGGTCCCCACCCTCGGCGGCGATCCAGTTGACCTGGTCGGTGTCCAGCCGCACCAGGCCCTTCGGCAGCCACAGCCAGACCCCGTCCTCGCCGTGGAAGCGACCCGGCCGGTGGCCGTAGACGCGGTAGGCGAACCAGACGTAGTTCTGCTCGAATTCGGCCGGGAAGGCGATCGCGCCGCCGGAGCGGGTCTCGTGCTCGGCGATCAGGTAGTCGATGGCCATGCCGAGCTGGGCGGGCGCGTGGTGGTAGTAGATGGTGGTGTTGCCGAAGGGCCCGGTCCAGGGGAAGTCCGGGCGCATGTGGTGGACCGTCAGCTGCCGGTAGTAGTAGCCGGGGTAGCTGGTGAACCGGCCGACCAGCGCGTTGTGCGCTACGTCGCGCAGCAGGTCGTCGCCGGTGTGCGCGGCGAGCCGCAGCAGGAATGGCGCCCACGCCGGGTTGAGGGTGAACCCGTTGAACCGGTAGGTGTTCACCGCCTCGATGCTCAGCCCCGTCGGGGACACCTGCCAGGCCGGCACCTGCTCGTCGGGCACGTCGGTAGCCGGGTAGTCGTACAGGTCGGCGGGGTCCCACCAGCCGGTTAGCTCGATCTGCCTGTCGACGAAGAGCGGCCGCTGCGGGACGGTGACCGTGCCGTCGGGCACCGGGCGGGCGAACACCATGGTGGTGAACCTTTTCGCCTCCATGTGCGCGGCGTCGAGGTAGCGGCGCCGGCCGGTCTCCTCGTACATCTCCAGCAGCTCGACCCAGGCGCGGCAGTAGTAGACGGCGAAGTCGTGCGGGTCGGCCTCGCCGCCGTACGGCTGGTCGATTTCCTCGGCGATGTAACGGTCGGCGGCCTCCTCGGCCTGTTGCCGCAGCTTCTCCTCTCGGGTCATCCGGTACGCGGCCAGTGGCGCGCTCATCGGCGTGCGCTTCAGCCAGTAGTCCTGCGTGTCGAGGGAGGAGAGCGCCAGCTCCCGGGCGGCGGTGAGCCCGCCCCGGGACAGCGCGTACAGCGGCGCGAGCGCGGGCGCGCCGAACGGCGTGCCGCAGAGCTGGTTCTTCGTCGGGTCGCCGTAGACGGTGGCGTCCTCGCGCGGCGTCCAGCCGTAGGCGTTGCGGGACAGGTGGAACTCGACCGTCGGCAGCGCCCGGGTCTCGTACAGCTCGTCGTCGCCGGTCAGCTGGTAGGCCCCGAGCAGCACCGAGGTGGTGGTCGCGCGGACAGCCTGGTCGTTCTCGATGTCGATGTAGCCCTTGGCCCGGCTCCACCAGCCGCTCGGCGAGCCCTGGTAGTCGACCCGGTCGTCGGCGGTCGGGCCGGCCTTCATCAGGTCGATCAGGTTGTGCACGGTGTCGGTCAGCGAGCAGCCGAATACGTTGCGCCGGTACGCGGTGTAGCCGTACTCGCCGCGCAGCAGGTCGCGGTAGGCGTCGTACAGCTCGGTGCGGCCGGCGTACACCCCGACGGTGAACCGGTACGGCTCGCCGGCGCGCAGGTCGGCCCGCCGGCCGTACTGTGGGGCGTATAGGGTGGGCTGCACCGTGCCCTCGGGGGTGCCGAGGCTCATGCCGAACGGCTGGTCGTCGTCGCCGCGAGCCGACTCGTACTCGAACGGCAGCTCGGCGGCCGGCGCGAAGAGGCCGGTGGTGATCGGGCCGCGCCGCACCAGGCACAGCGGCGCGAACAGCTCGTCGCGCCCGACGGACGCCGGCCCGCCGACCATCCGGGCGTGCCGCAGTGGCCCGCACAGCACCTCGTCGACCTCGTCGACCGGTGACGCCGCGAACGCCCGGTAGGCGACCACGAACCGGCCGTCGACCCGCGGGGTCAGCTTGACGTCCACCATGGGGTGACGGCCGTCCAGCCGCCAGGTGACGGCGAGGGAGAACAGTTGCCGGTCGCCGCCGCGCAGCCGCACCGCGTTCGGGCCGAGCCGTTCGACCTGGTCGAACGTCACCGGGTGCCGGTCGAGGGTCCCCTGCGGGTTCCGGCGGCTGCCGCCGTCTCCGTGCAGTACCAGCCACCGCTCGCCGAACCGGTCGTCGCCGACCCGTTCCCAGCCGCCGTCGCCCCGTACGAGCAGGTCGGTGGCGTAGCCCGCTCCGCCGTCCCACCGCAGGGCGGCGACCTCCAGGCGGTGCGCGGCCCTCTCGACCGCGGCGTACGGCTCGACGGCTACGGCGGCGGCGGTGGTCAAGTCCGGGCCGGCGGCATCGGCGCGGCCGGCCGCGCGCACCGTGCGCGGGCCGAGGTGGACGACCTCCACCGGGGCGAAGGCGGCGGCCATGGCGGTGGCACCGACGCCGACCCCACCGCCGTCGAGTGGGTCGCGGTCGGTGACGGTGGCCGCCGTGCGCCCGTCGACCGCGACCGTGATCCGGCCGTCGGCGACGGTCACCTCGACGGGCAGCCACCGGCCGAAGTCGAAGGCGAGGATGTTGTCGGCGAGCAGTTCGGCGTGCCCGTCGGCGTGCCGGAGCACCGACAGGTACCGCACGCCGGTGCGGACCCGCAGCCGGATCGCGTACCAGCGTTCGGCGTCGGCGTTGACCCGTAGTTCGGCGCTGCTGACGTCGGCGCCGTGCCGCGGCTCGGGCACCCGCACGGCGGTGCGGATCGCGAAGTTGCCCGTCATCGCTGGCAGCGCCGCGCCGAGCAGGTGCCGCCCGTCGGGGTGGCCGTGGCCGTCGACCTCTATGGGGCGATCGAAAGACGAAAACGCACGGTCAGATGTCACGGAGGCGCTCCGACGTCGCGATTCTGCAACTCGTATGCAATCCGCGATTGACACGATGCAACATGAGCGCCACTCTGACACGACGATGGATGGCACGTCCAGAGGGAGAGCCGGTGGCGAGTGACCAGGGCACCAACCAGAGCGTGGAGAAGGCGGCCGCCGTGCTGAACGCCTTCCTCGCCGGCCAGCCCGCGCTGCGGGTGTCCGACGTCGCCCGCCACGCCGTACTCGGCCAGTCGACCGCGTCCCGCCTGCTGGCCACCCTCGAATCCTGCGACCTCGTGCAACGCGACCAGCTCAGCGGCCTCTACCAGCTCGGCCCGGCACTGATCACGATGGCCGGCGTCGCCCTCAACAGTCACCCCGTGCACCGCGAGGCCCGCCAACGCGCGCAGAACCTTGCCGCGGAACTCGGCCTCGGCGCCAACGTCGCGATCCGCAGCGGTGCCACGCTGTTCTACCTGTGCAACTTCGAGGGCACCCTCGCCCCGCGGTCGTTCGTGCTGATCGGCCAGCACAACCCGCTGCACGCCACCGGGCTGGGCAAGTGCTTGCTGATCGGCACCGACGCCCAGCAGCGCCGCGCGCTCCTGCCCGACCTGCCGCCCTACACCACGTCCACCATCACCGACCACACTGCCCTCGACGCGGCCGTCGAGCGGGCCGCGCAGCGGCGTTACGCCACCGAGGTCGAGGAACTCGCCCTCGGGCGGGCCTGCATCGCCTCCCCGATCCTCGACCACACCGGCACGGTCTGCGCCGCGCTGTCGGTCTCCGGACCGCTTTCCGCGATTGACCTCGACACAAGGGAGGCCGAGTTGTCCCGCATGGTCATCGAAGCCGCCGACGCGATCAGCACCGGGCTGGGCTACCTCGGCCCCGCCGACCGCATCCCCAGCCGGGTGCAGGCCGTCCGATGAGCACCGACACCGCCCACCCGGACACCACCGGCCGCACGCCGGCGTCCCCGCCGGCCGGCAACCGCCCGCCCCGGTCGCTCGGCGACGGCGCCTTCGCCGCGCTGCTCATGCTGCCCGCCCTGGCGATGCTCGCCGCGATCGTCGTCTACCCACTGGTCGCCTCCCTGGTCACCGCGTTCTTCGAGCAGAGCCTCGTCGAACCCGGCCGCACCTTCGTCGGGCTGCATAACATCACCGACCTGCTCGGCGGCGACTTCTGGCGGCTGCTGCGCCAGACCCTGGTCTTCACCGTCGGCGCCACGATCGCCCCGTTCCTCGTCGGGCTCGCGCTGGCGCTAGCCCTGAACACCCGCATCCGGGGCCGAGCCACCCTGCGCGGGCTGCTGCTCATCCCCTGGCTGGTGCCCAGCGTCGTCGTGTCGTTCCTCTGGATGTGGATCTTCAACGCCAACTACGGGCTGGCCAACGGCGCGCTGGAGGCGCTCGGGCTGATCGACGCCCCGCAGGCCTGGCTCGCCGGGCCGGGCACCGCGATGACCGCCGTCATCGTCGCCAAGACCTGGGCCAGCTTCCCGTGGATCATGGTGATGCTCCTCGCCGGTCTGCAGACCGTGCCGCTCGAACTGCACGAGGCGGCGGAGACCGACGGCGCCGGCGCGGTGCAGCGGTTCTTCGCCGTCACCCTGCCGCACCTGCGCGGCATCATCGGCATCGTCCTACTGCTGGAACTGATCTGGAACTTCCAGCACTTCGACCTGATCTACGTGATGACCGGCGGCGGCCCGGCCGGCGCCACCGAGACCTTTGCCACCGCCGTCTACGAGACCGCCTTCCAGGGCTTCGACCTCGGCCGCGCCGGCGCACTCGGCCTGCTGTGGATGGTGCTGCTGCTCGGCATGGTCGCGATCTACGTCCGCCGGTCCGAGCGGGAGGGACAGCTATGAGCAAGCGCTCCGCACGGGACACCTGCGGCTCCCGCGCCGCGGCCTGGATCGCCGTCGTCGTCCTCGGCGGGTTCGGGTTGCTGCCCGTCTACTGGATGCTCGCCACCGCGTTCACCCCCGCGCAGCAGACGTTCCGCTACCCGCCGTCGTTCTTCCCCACCGAGCTGACCCTGGACAACTTCGCCCGGCTCGCCGACGAGCCCGCGCTGGCCCGGTACCTGCTCAACAGCCTGGTGGTCTCGGTCATCACCGCCGTGCTGAGCGTCACCGTGTCCGCATACATGGGCTACGCCTTCTCCAAGTTCCGCTTCCGTGGCCGGCGCAGCCTGATGTACTTCGTGCTCTCCTCGCAGATGTTCCCCCAAGCTCTGCTGCTCGTCACCCTCTACGCCCTGTTCAGCGCCTATCACCTGCTCGACACCTACACCGCGCTGGTGCTGTCGTTCACCACCTTCACGCTGCCGCTATGCGTCTGGATGCTCAAAGGCTTCTTCGACACCATCCCCGACACCCTCGTCGAGGCCGCCCGCGTCGACGGCGCGTCCCGGCTGCGCACCATCCACTCGGTCATCCTGCCGCTGTCGGCGCCCGGCCTCATCGCCGCCGGACTCTTCGCCTTCGTCCGCGGCTGGAACGACTTCGTCTTCGCCCTCACCCTCGCCGGCCGCGAGAAGACGACGCTGCCGCCCGGACTGGTCAACGCCTTCCTCGGCGAGGCGACCGCGCAGTGGGCCGAACTCATGGCCGCGTCCCTGATCGCGTCCCTGCCCGTCGTCGTCGCGTTCATCGCACTCCAACGATTCCTTGTCGGCGGGATCACCGCCGGCGCCATCAAGGGATAACCCAACCCGTCCCGGAGGTCCACCAATGAGTAGCAACCTTTCCCGCAGGGACATGTTCCGCCTCGTCGGACTCGGTGCCGGCGCCGTCGGCTTCGGCGGCCTGGCCGCCTGCGCGCCGAGCGCCGACGGCCCCGACAAGGACACCGCCAAATCCGCCACCAACTTCTCGTTCGCGTCCTGGAGCCTGGCCGACAACGCCTCGAAAGCCAAGATCGAAGAGCTGATGAGCGGGTACGGCAGCAAGGCGGGCATCACCGTCAACGGCGTGCCGCTGGCCTACAACAACTACCTCAACCAGCTCACCCTCCAGGTGCGCGGCGGACAGTTCAGCGGGGCCGCGCAGATGGACATTGCCTGGCTCGCCGGCCTCGCCGCCCTCGGCAAGCTACGCGACCTCGGCGACGTCGCCAAGGATGCCGGCTACACCGAGGCCGCCCTCACCTCCGGCCAGGTCGACGGTAAGCAGGTCGGCCTGCCCTGGACGACCGCCGCGATCGGGTTGATCGCCAACCGCGACCTGATGCAGAAGGCCGGCATCACCACCGCGCCCGCCACCATCGCCGACTTCGAGGCCGCGCTGCGGGCCCTGAAGGGCACCGGGGCAATCCCGTACGCCGCCTCCACCAAGGTCGCGCAGCTCAAAGACATCCTCATCTGGATGCAGACCTTCGGCAGCCCGCTGCTCGACGGCGACAAGGTCACTGTCGGCGACGACCCCAGCGTCGAGGCGGTCACCTGGTACAAGAAGCTCTACGACGAGAAGCTGATCGCCCCGGACGTGGAGCGCGTCGACGCCCGCACCCTGTTCGCCCAGGGCAAGACCGCGATGTACGACGACGCCATCGTCGGCCGGGACTTCGTCGTCAAGGGCTCCCCTGACAAGTCCATCGCCGACAAGCTGGACCCGATCGCCCGTCCGGTGAAGAACGCCGGCGACAAGCCCCGGGCCGTGCAGTGGGGCCACGCCGTCGTGGTCGTCGAGGGGGAGGGCGCCAACACCGCCACCGACTTCGCCAAGTGGCTGACCTCCGACGAGCAGACCGTCCTCGGCTACTTCAAGGACCTCTCGCTGCCACCCACCACCACCGCCGCGCTCGCCTCCGAGCAGGTGAAGACCGACCAGTTCACCTCGCAGTTCAGCGAGCGCATCACCGCCACCGCCACCCCGAACCCGTTCTGGAAGTATCCCCAGTATGCGCAGATGGAGACGGCGATCTCCGAGCAGGTCCAGGCCGTGCTGGTGGGCAAGACCAAGCCCGCCGACGCCATGCGCGAAGCCGGCCGGGCGGTGCAGGCCCTCATCAAGTGACCGACACCGCGCGCGACACCGGGCTGGTGGCGGCGATCGCCGAAGCGACCGCCGCCACCACGCCGCGGATCTGGGGCTTCGGCGTCGACGGCACCCTCACTGCCCTCCTCCGGGCCGGCGACGCGCTGCATCGGCCGGACCTGACCCAGCGGGTCGTCGACCTGGTGACCCCGTCGCTGACCGCCCCGCCGGATCCCACCGACCACCTCATCGCCGTGGAGGCGATGCTCGCCCTCGCCGCCCGCCGACCCGGGATCGACGTCGCCGACGTCTGCCGGCGGTGGTTGGCGGCGGTCCGGCACGCCCGGCCCCGGCACCCGGGCGGACCGCGGCTGCACCGGCCGGACCTGCCGCCGTGGCAGTCGACGATCTGGGTCGATTGCATGCACACCGACGGGCCCGGCCTTGCCGCGCTGGGCCACCCCGACGAGGCCGTCGCGTACGCCACCGCGTACGCCGCCGCGCTGCAACTGCCGAACGGGCTGTTCCAGCACGGCTACGACACCGCGGCGCGGCAGGGCAATGGCGTCGCCTGGGGCCGCGGGCAGGCGTGGGCGCTGCTCGGCCTCACCGACACCCTCACCCGGGCGTACGACGGCGGGCTCGCCGAGCGGCTGACCCGGCTGGTCGACGCCCTCGCTGCCCACGAACGCGACGGACAGTGGTCGACCGTGGTCGACGACCTGGACGCGCCGGTCGAGGCGAGCGTCGCCGCGTACCTCGCCTGGACGGTGCCCCACGCGATCGACGCGGGCCTGGTTGATCCCGCCCACCGCGCGATGGCCGACCGGGCCTGGACCGCGACGCTGCGCCGGCTCACCCCCGGCGGCACCCTCGCCGTGTCCGAGGCGACCCCGGTCGGCGCCGCCCCCGACTACCACGACCGCGCCCTTGGCGCCTTTCCCTGGGGGCAGGCCCCGGTGCTGCACGCGGCACTGGACCGCATCGCCCCGGCGGCGCCCACCGGCGACGGACCCGACGAGGAGGAGAGCAGATGAAGGTCGTCGACGTCCGCAGCTACGCGGTGCGCGCCAAGCCCGCGGAGACCTACTGGGGTGCCCGGGCGTGGAGCGCCGACCACGGCAGCGCGCTGGTGGACTACCCGCCGATGGAACGCCGCCGCTACGTCTACAGCGACACCATCGACGCCGTGCTGGTCCGCGTCGAGACCGCCGACGGCGTCGTCGGCTGGGGCGAGGCGAAGGCCCCGGTCGGCGCCCGCGCCACCGCCGCCATTCTCGACGACCTGATCGCGCCGCTCGCGGTCGGCTCCCGGCTCGACGAGATCGCCCGCACCTGGGACCGCGTCTACACCGGCATGCGGGTCCGCGGCCACGACAGCGGCTTCTGGCTGGAGGCCCTCGCCGGTCTCGACATCGCCCTCTGGGACGCCTGGGCCCGCACCCTCGACCAACCGCTGCACGCCCTGCTCGGCGGCCGGTACCGGGACACCCTGCGGCTCTACGCCTCCGGCGTGCCCGCCGCGCCCGCCGGCTCCGGTGCCGAGGGCCAGCGGGCGGTGCGCCGGGAGGCCGAACGGCTGCGTGACCTCGGCTACGACGCGGTCAAGGTGGCCATCGGTGCTCGCCCCGAGGACGACATCGCCTCCGTGCAGACCGTCCGCGAGGTCTTCGGCGACCAGGCGTCCGTCTACGCCGACGCCGCCGGCCAGTACGAGGTGCCACAGGCACTGCGGGTCGGCCGGGCCCTCCAGGAGGCCGGCATCGGGTTCTTCGAGATGCCGCTGCCTCCCGAGGACCTCGACGGGTACGCCACCCTCGCCGCGCGGTTGGACATCCCGCTCGCGCTCGACTCGCTGGCCACCCGGCACCGGGCGCTGGAGTTTCTCCGCGCCGGCGCACTACGGGTGCTTCAGCCCGACGTGTGCCGGGCCGGTGGCATCACCGAGACCATGCGTATCGCGGCGCTCGCCGACGCGTTCGGCGCGCAGGCCACCCCGCACGTGAGCATCGGCTCGGCCGTGCACTGGTACGCCAGCGTGCAGTGCGCCACGGCGATGCCCAACTTCGCGGTGCTCGAACACTGGATCGGCACCAACCCGCTCACCGCCGTCGCGCCGGACGCGGTCGCGCCGCTGCGCGGGCGCTGCGAGGTGCCGCGCGGAGCAGGCCTCGGCATAACGGTCGACGAAGAAGTGGTGCGGACGCTGACCGGTGACTGACGCGACCGTTCAAGTGTTCCGCCGTACGCCAATGGCGTGTCACCCGCGCGTCGCGCTGTGCCCGTTCCAGCGCGGCGGTAGGACCGTCTTGACCCACGACCACAGCCCAGCGCGCCGGCACCTTCGTGAGCCACCTGGCCATGCTCGAAACCCTGCCCGCGGTGGCCAGGTGGTCGGACGCTCGGTCGCAGGGGCGCATCCGACGACCGCGGCAGCCGTGCCGGCGATCAGCACGCCGCTGGCATTTGCACACTGATCACGAGTGCTGCGTTCCTTGTTCGTCCGCGACCTGAATGATCGTCTTGCCGGGCGTGCGGCGGTGGCGGGCGAACGCGGAGGCCGTTTCGGAAAGCGGTCGCACGGCGCCGACGATGAGGTTGAGCCGTCCGGTCCGGAGGCGCTGGGCGAGGTCGGTCAGCCGGGCGCGATCAGGTTCGACGACGAAGAAGACGGCTCGCCCGTCCTTGGGCTGCACGGTAGGTGGCATGGCGATGGTGACGAGGGTGCCGCCCGGGCGTACCAGTTCGGTCGATCGCTCGAGGATGTCGCCGCCGATGACGTCGAACACCACGTCCACCTCGCCGACGTGCTGCAAATCGTCGGCGTCCAGGTCGAGGAAGGTCTGCGCGCCGAGGCCGAGCGCGACATCACGGTCGTCGGCTCGGCCGGTGCCGATCACGCGGGCGCCCACCTCCCGCGCGAGTTGAACGGCGATCGAGCCGACGCCGCCCGCGGCGCCGTGAATGAGGACGGTCTGGCCGGTCGTGAGGTGGGCGTGGTCGAACAGTCCCTGCCACGCGGTCAGTCCGGAAATGGGCAGCGCGGCGGCCACGGTGTGGTCGATGTCGGCCGCGAGGGGGGCGAGGTTGCGAGCCTCCACCGCGGTGTATTCGGCCAGGGATCCGTTGCGGGTCCAGTCGGTCAGTCCGAACACCCGCTGGCCCACGGTGAGGCCGGTGGTTCCGTAGCCGAGCTCGACCACAACTCCGGACAGCTCGTGCCCGGGGATGCTGGGTGTCCGGTCGCGACCGGCGCGATCGGACCACGTTCCCGGCCAGTCGAGCTCTCCGGGGGTGAAGCCTGCGGCGTGCACGCGCACGATGACGTCGTTTTCCGCAGCGTGGGGGTAAGGCATGTCGGTCAGGGTGAGCCCGCTGACACCCGCGTCACGGTCTCGCACGGTGATCGCTCGCATGCTCGAATCCTTTCCAAGAAAGTTCGTCGGTATGGGGTGGTTGTGGGGGCTCAGCACGGGGTCCGCTCGTGGCGCGGGTAGTGCCGGCCCCGGCCGCGGAGGTCGCGGATCGCCCGTCGTCGGTGCGCTGGTGAGCCTGGGCGCGTCCGGCGTGAACCGCGGCGATCACGGACAGCACAGCCGCGGATCGCCGTGCTCGCCGCCGTCACGACGAGGGCGGCGACCAGCACCGGACGGCGACCCAGGTGATCGCTGAGCGACCCGACCGTCAGCAAGGCGCCGAGCAGACCGGCGATGTACACGGCGAAGATCACCGTCAGCATCGTCACCGAGAAGCCCCAGCGCTCCCGGTACAGCGGGTAGATCGGGGACGGCGCGCTCGCGGTCGCCATCATCAGCACGTTGGCGCAGACGAGCAGGACGAACGAAGCACGACGTCCGAGACGACGCCGGTTGTCGAAGTGGCCCACACCGTTCATCGCGTGGCCTCGTGAAATGTCCAATCAGCTCGGCCAGGGCGAACCGACGATGCGCTCGACCGTCGTCACGCGCTGGAAGCCGGGGATGAAGTGTTCGAGCACGTCGGAGTTCACGGTGCCGTTCGTGGTTTCGGGGCGGTTCTTCAGCCCGTCGACGTAGGCTCGCAGAAACTCGTTCTTAAAGTCCCCTCGTGGATGGACGGCGAGGATTTCGCCCAGCTGATCGTGTTCCAGTCCGTCCAGGCCGAAGCCGAGCACGTCGGTCAAGACACCGAGGTACGTGGTCGCGATTTCCGGGGCCATCCGGTCGGGGATGCCCGGCGTGGTGTGCAGCGCGACCGCCGTCCAAACGGTCTCGGCGGCGGCCGTCGAGAAACCCCGGTCCAGGAGGAACTTGCGCGCGTGGTCGGCGCCATCGACTTCGAAGCGCTGCTCGACGTCGGAAAACGGAGTCAGGAGGCCGGTGTCGTGGAACATGGCCGCCAGATAGAGCAGCTCCGGGTCCGGTTTCACGCCAAGCTTGTGAGCGTGAATCAGGCTGAAGAAGAAGACCCGTCGGGAGTGGTGGTAGATGAGGGGGCTGGTCGTCTCCTGGATGCGCCTGGTCGCTTCGGCGACCGCCGCTGTCTCAGGAATCTCCAGCCCCGCGATGACCTCTCGCATGATCTCTGACCTTCCGGGAAATGTGCGCGGACCGTGTTTCCGACCTCCATGCTGCCCACCGATCGTCCTACGGCGCCGCCTTCGTCCGGCCAGGAATCACTTATATCCGGACAGGGCGAAATCGCAGTCGTGTGCTCCACCACGCGCGGCACCACGTCCCGCAGCCGGGTCCAGCGCCTGGCCTGCGACTTCGCGTCGTCGGTCACGGCCCGTTCCACGCGACGCCTGGTGTCGGGTTCATCGCGTGAGTCAACCGGGCATCGGTTGCGGCACGAGGATTTCGTAGACCAGCCTTAGCAACGGCTCCGGCGTTTCTTGAACAAACCCGCTGTGCACGTAATCAGCCGAAGATCACGGAGAGTTCGTTTACATGCAATAGTCGTAACGTGAGCAACCCCGCCCACGAGGATCCCCGTCATCTCCGGTAATGGCGTGCTACCAATAAACGGTGTCCATGCCTCCTGTTTCGCCGACCCAACGGCGGTCAGTGCCGCCGGAGTCCGGCCGCTCACCGCGGGGATCCGGCTCTGAAGGGACCGGAGTGGTGAACGCTGGCCCCCATCGCGTCGCGATCTTCGTCTACGACGGAGTGACGTTGCTGGACGTCGCCGGTCCCGCGGAGGTGTTCAAGGAGGCGAACCGGTTCGGTGCCGACTACCGGATCGTGCTGCTGTCGCCGACCGGTGCGGACGTTACGTCGAACCTCGGGGTTCGGATCGCGGTAGACGGCGCCGTCTCCTCGGAGCCTGCTTTCGACACGTTACTGGTGGCCGGGTCCGACCGCTATCCGCGCGCCCGTGTCCCCGCCGACCTGGCGGACGCCGCACGGATACCGGCGGCTGTGGCCGGCCGGGTCGCGTCGATCTGCACCGGAGCGTTCGTCCTCGCCGCTGCCGGCGTCCTCGACGGCAAGCGCGCGACCACGCACTGGCAGGTCGCGCACGAGCTTGCCGCCCGGTATCCGACGTGCCGCGTCGAGCCCGACGCGATCTACGTTCGCGATGGCACCACGTACACGTCGGCAGGGGTGACGGCCGGTATCGATCTGGCGCTCGCTCTCGTCGAAGAGGACCACGGGCCCGACCTGGCGCGCGACGTCGCACGCGCCTTGGTGGTGTACATGCAGCGTGCGGGCGGCCAGTCCCAGTTCTCGGCACCGCTGCAAGGACCGCCGCCCCGGTCGCCGGCTCTCCGCAAAATCACCGACTTGGTGACGGCGAACCCCCGCGGGGACCACTCGCTCGGTGAACTCGCGAAACACCTCAACGTGAGCACCCGGCACCTCACCCGGCTTTTCCACGACGAGCTGTCCACGACACCGGCCCGCTACGTGGAAAACATCCGATTCGACATGGCCAGGGCACTGCTCGACCAAGGACACACCGCGACGCAGGCCGCGACCCTTGCCGGGTTCCCCAGCTACGAAAGCATGCGACGGGTTTTCGCCAGGAAGCTGTCGATCAGCCCCGCCGCCTACCAACGCCGGTTCAGCACGGCCCGCCGCGCCAACGCGGGTTAGTACTCCAGTTGCAGTTGAGGGAGCTGGTGTCTTCGCTGGTAGTGGCAGGTCTGGGCGCGGTATTGGCGGCTCCGCCGAAGCCGTTTGCTGATCCCGCCATCTGCGACTCGGATCCCGTCCGCAACGTCATGACCAGCGCTTCCTGCGTGGTGACACACCTCTTCGGCGGACCCCAAGGCGTCACGGTTCGTGGGTGTCCTTCGCAGCGGAGGTGTCCTCATCTGCCGATGTGCGTGCACCGAACGGCTCGCGGCTGCGGGACCGGGCCGCGCAGTTGAACACGCGGGCGCCCGACGCGGTGCGCCGCGGGTGGGCGACGATGCATCAGGGGCTGATCGCGGACAACCTGCCCGGCCGGCGGGACCTCGCCCCGCCCCGCTACGAGGCGGCGCTGCGGGCCGATGAGGGCACCGATCCGCGGCTGGAGCGGGAGGCGCTGCGGCACCTCGGCGATCACGACCGGGACAACGGGGACCGGGACGCGGCGTACGCCCGGTGGGCCCGCGCGACCGAGCTGAGCAGCCGCGCCAGCCTGGTCCCGGGCTTGGTCACCCAGCAGTTGCTGCTCGCCGTGCTGGCCCGCGACACCGGGGACGAGGCCGGGACGCGGATGCTGGCCCGCGAGATCGCCCGCAGCGCCGGGGTGATCGGCGCCACCGCCCATACACGCAGGCCACCGCCCTCAACGGCGAACGGATCGCCTGACCGGCGCGGGTCAGGAAGGCCGCAGCCCGGCGAAGAGTGCGTCGAGGACCCGGTCCACATACTCGTGGGTCAGCGGTTCCTGAGTGATCAGCAGCTGGAAGTACAGCGGCCCAGACAGGATCGCCATCGCCAGTTCCAGGTCGAAGTCGGGTGCCACCTGACCCTGGTCGCGGGCCGCCTTGAGCCGGGCGACGGTCTTGTCCGCCTGCGGGGCGATGAAGCGCTCGTTCAGCGTGACGGCGACCTGGCGATCATGCTGGGCCTCGCCGACCAAGGCCTGGAACAGCGGGCCGAAGGGCGGCCCACCGAGCAGGTCCACGGCCGCGTAGATCTGCGCCCGCAGGTCGGCGGCGATGTCGCCGGTGTCGGGATAGTCCAGGCCGGACTCGTTCAGCGACAGCAGCGAGTCGAGCAGCAAGGCACCCTTGGATGACCAGCGGCGGTAGATCGTGTGCTTCCCGACGCCGGCGCGGGCCGCGACCGCTTCGATGCTCAGCCTGGCGTAGCCGATCTCCCGGCCCAGCTCCAGCGTGGTCAGCATGATGGCATCGGTTCGCTCGGCGCCACGGCGGCGGGGTGCGTCGGTCATTCCGACACCTTAACGGTACGGCACGTGCCGTACTTGACTCGGAGAGGTCTCCCCGGCATGATCTTATCGGCACGGTCCGTGCCGTTCCGATGAGGAGAGACTGCGATGCCCGTTCCCGCCGACCCCACCGTGCTGCACCCGATGCCCGACCGACCGCGGGTGGTACTGCTGAAACCACTGATCACCTCGCCACTGATCGAGGCCGGGGAGTTCTCCTACTACGACGACCCGGATGATCCGACCGCGTTCGAGACCCGAAACGTGCTCTACCACTACGGGCCCGAGAAGCTCGTGATCGGGACGTTCTGTGCCCTGGGCGAAGGCGTGCGGTTCATCATGAACGGGGCCAACCACCGCATCAACGGCCCCTCGACGTTCCCCTTCCCGATCATGGGTGGTTCCTGGGCCGAGCACTTCGACCTCATCACCGGCCTGCCGGGACGAGGCGACACCGTGGTGGGCAACGACGCCTGGCTGGGCTACCGAGCCATGGTGATGCCGGGCGTCCGCATCGGCCACGGAGCAATCATCGCGTCCGGCGCCGTCGTGGTCGACGACGTCCCCGACTACGGCATCGTCGGCGGCAACCCGGCCCGGCTGCTGCGCCGCCGCTACAGCGACGCTGACATCGACCGGCTCCTCACCGTGGCCTGGTGGGACTGGCCGCTCGAGCGCATCACCGAGCACGTCCGCACGATCATGTCCGGCAGCATCGACGACCTGGAGAGGTGCGCATGAAGCATACCGATGTGATCATTGTGGGTGCCGGCCCGACCGGTCTCCTGCTGGCCGCCGAACTGCGCCTTGCCGGTGTCCGGCCGCTGGTGCTGGAACGGCAGCCACGGCGCCGGGACACCCCGAAGGCCGGCGGTCTCGGCGGGCAGATCCTGGAGTTGCTGCGCTACCGAGGCCTGCTGGACCGCTTCGAGGCAGCCTGCACCGGCCCGGTCCCGCCTCCCCGCTTCCCGTTTGGCGGGGTACATCTTGACTTCACCCGGCTGGCCGATCCGCCGCTGCACGCCCTGCCGCTCCCGCAACAGCAACTCGAGGGGCTGCTCGACGAGCACGCCGGTGAGCTCGGAGCCGACATCCGCCGCGGGCACCAGGTGATCGGGTTGAGCCAGGACGATGCCGCGGTGACCGTGGACGTACGGGGGCCGGACGGTCCGTACCAGGTGACCGCGTCCTACCTGGTGGGGTGCGACGGCGCGCGCAGCCGGGTTCGTGACTGGGCCGGCATCTCGTTCCCCGGCGTCACCTATCCGGAGGTCAACCGGCTGGCCCAGGTCACCCTGCCCGACACGGTGAGCGTGCTCGGCAATGGCGACCTCGACGTGCCCGGCTCCGGCACGATCCGGGCGGGGTTCACCCGTACGGAAAACGGTCTCTTCGGGGTTGGCTCCTCGCCCGGATCCCCGGACGTCTCCCTTTACACGATCGAGGACGAGAGCACCGAGTACGACGACGACCTCCCGATGACCGTGTCCGAACTGCAGGACAGCGTCCACCGCGTGCTCGGGGTGCGGCTGCCGGTGGGCGAGGCGACACGGCTGTCCCGGTTCACCTTCAAGGCCCGGCAGGCCGACAGCTACCGGCACGGGCGGATCCTGTTGGCCGGTGACGCGGCCCACCTGTTTCCCGCCACCGGGGTGGCGCTCAACGCCGGCCTGCTCGACGCCGTCAACCTGGCCTGGAAGCTGGCCGCCGACCTGCACGGCGGGGCACCGGCCGGCCTGCTGGACACCTACCACGGCGAACGCCACCTCGCCGGCGCCCGCACGATGCTGCACACCCGGGCTCAGGTGGCGCTGCGGCGCGGGCACGACGCGGCCGCCGAAGCGCTGCGGGAGCTCTTCCAGGAACTGCTCGCCGACGAGCAGCCGTTGCGCCGGATGGGTGCGCTCGTCGCCGGTGCCGACATCCGTTACCCGATGCCCGGCACGGGTCACCACGCGCTGGCCGGTGCCTTCGCCCCCGACCTCATCCTGCACACCGACCAGGGCCTGACCAGCGTCGCGGAGCTGATGCGCCCGGCCCGGCCGATCCTGCTCGACCTCGCCGACCGACCGGAGCTCAGGCAAGCGGCCCGGGACTGGGGGCAGCGCGTCGACATCCACACCGCCAAAACCGATCAGCGCCCGGCCGACGCCCTGCTGATCCGTCCGGACGCGCACATCGCCTGGGCTGGGGACGGCGCGCCCGGGCTGCGCGAAGCGCTCTCCAGCTGGTTCGGCACCCCGAAGCCCTGAAGCGCCGGTTTGCGGGCCTCGATCAGGAAGCGGCGGGAGTGGCGACGAACGGGCCGCCCGCCACGATCTGCTCGTGCAGGGCGCAACCGGTCCCGGCAGGCCGGCACGTGAACCCTGGGACCGTCCAGATCACCTTACGAAGAAAGACGATCACGGCGGCGACGTCGAAGAACTCCATCCGCAGCTCGGGCTGCCGTCATGACCTTCGATGACGGGCTCGCTCGTGAGGATGACGTCAGAAAATCGGGATGCACGCCAAGCGGAAGCCGGCCTTGTAGGGTCGATCGCGCTGACGCAAGGACGTCGATTGTCAAGAGAGGGCGCATGACGAGCAGACTGCTGCAGGTGACGGTTGACTGTCGGAACCCGCACCGGCTGGCCAGGTTCTGGGCTGCCGTTTTGGACTACCGGGTAATCGAGGATAAGGGCGACCAGGTCGAGATCGCCTCGTGGGAGCCGACCGTGGAGGCGGTGCGCCGGGAGCCGATGCCCTCGACTGTCATGTTCATCAGGGTCCCGGAGGACAAGGTCACGAAGAATCGGCTCCATCTTGACGTCATGCCGATCGACGTGAGCCAGGACGAGGAGGTCGAGCGGCTGATCGGTCTCGGCGCCGGGCGAGTCGACATCGGTCAGGGCAGGCAGAGTTGGGTGGTGCTGGCCGATCCGGAAGGCAACGAGTTCTGCGTTCTGCGTAGCATCGCGCCGTAGCAGACAGCCGTCCCGCCGATCGGCGGCCACGTCACGCGACGTCTCCACGAGCAGTTTGAGAGCTACCTCGTGGCCCGCGTGCAGCCACATCGTGGCAGCTCGGAGTTCGCGGATAACACATTCCAGCCAGGGCTCGCCGAGCGCAGATTGGGTGCGCGCCCATGCCGCGAGTCGCGCGGCTTGGGCGGTCCCGCGTGGCGTTCTGGCACGGACCGCCGGTCACCTCGCGCTGGCGGGCTGGTCGAGATAGCCGACGTCCGTTGAGCCGGGCGTGGCATGGACGTGTTAGCCCCAGTGCCGCGGGACCTGGACGATCTTTGTGGCGCCGGCCGAGTTGGCGGTGTGGACGTAGACGACGCCGATGTCGAGCGGGCGGCCCTCGAACGCTGCTCGTTCCAGCAGCTCCACGACCGGCCAGATCGTGTCGTCCCCGCTCAGGTCATGGTCCAGCCACAACTCGTCCAGTCGCTGGCCTCGGTACCGGTTGAGGAGTTGGACCCCGGCCGCGCTGGTACGGGCCACTTCCGCCTTGCGGCCGTCCACGAAAGACCGAAAATCGTCAACCAGAAATGACCCTGACCTCGCTGGCATCCATCCCGGGATGATGCCTGACGTCGCCGTGCTCCGGCATCCGGATCTGCCGCGATCCGCGCTCAGCTGATGATCGCGGTTGCGTCGGTCGCCGTTAGAAACCTGCGGTGGTCTCGGGGCATCACCCCGGCGCGCTGTGATCCGTACCGACAAAGGCAGCACCCATAAGCCTGCTCCTGCCTGCCCTTGGGCGGCAGTTCACTCCTTATCTGATATCTGACCCGGCGGCGTGACCCGGCAGATGCGCCGGTACGGGGCTTCGCGGTAGAACCGGAACGTGACACTCAACTTCTGTCGGGAACTGTCGGCCGCCGACTGGATCGCCCACAGCGACCTGCCGTGGCAGCAGCTTGTGGGCCTCGGCCCTCGGGCTTCGACGCCTACGCGCGGCTTCGGTTCCTGCCCGATCCGACACGTCCCGGCCAAAGCGAGAACGACGTCGACGCGGACTGGCTCACCGACCAGCTGCCCACCCTTTTCGAGGTGCTGGCCACCCACACCACGACCCCGGAAGACTGCTACTTCTGCGTCTGGGAAGGCTTCGGCGACGCCGACGACGCAGCCGACGACGACGCCGTGTACATCGATGAAGAGAACACCGGCGCGCCGCTCGAGCGGTCCGGCAGCCGGCCGGGACTGGCGCCCACACCCGCTGCCCCGCCCTCGATGTCGCGTGCACCCAAGGTTGTGGTGCCCCACCGTGCGTACTGGTTGTTTCGAGGGCCGTTAGCCGACGTCGGCACATGGGACACCGCTGCGGGGTGGCCGGGCCAGCGTCGTCTCAGCAACGCCGAGCCGGCGTTCGCCTGGCCCGCAGATCACGCCTGGTGCGTGGCCAAGGACGTCGATCCGCACTGGGCCGGGATCGGCGGGACCCGGGCGCTGATCACCCAACTCACCACCGACCTGCGCCTCGATGTGGTTCCCACGGACCCCACCCAGGACCAGCCGCTCTACCGATAAGCAGCCCGTGCCCAGTTGACGAGTACTTTGCGGACCGCTGACAGGGCCTGCCGCGCTCAGGTCGGAACGCGCCGGATCTGCCGCAGCCGTGCGCGCCGGTTGATCATCGGCCACGGCTGCCGAGGGCGCGCCCGCGGCAAGACTCGATAATGACGACGTGAGTTCGATCATCAAGTTCTTCGTTGCGCGCGACAACACGATCGCGCGGGGTGTTGTCGGGAACGGGCCCGGTGAGGATTTCGAGTCGGCGACTTACGGCAACTTCGACGTCTGGTCGACGCTCGAGGAGTGGGAGAGCCTTCTGACGGACCGGGCCCTTGAACAACTCATCGCTGCGGGAGGCCCGGACGTGGTCGCCGGCAACGACAGCCCTCTGGTCCTGCTCATCTCTCGCGAGCTCACGGAGGCGTTGGCTGATGCTGGGGCCGAGGACCTTGACGGAATGGCAGAGCGATGGAGCGGGCTGCGGGCCGAGGAGGGTGAAGCCATCGACGACGAGCTTGCCCATGAGCTCATCAGAGAGGTGGCGGCGCTGGCGGCCAACGCAGTGGCGAGCAGGAACTCCCTCTACTGCTGGGTCTGCTGAAGCGGCACGCACATCTGCCGCCGAGCGAACGCGCTGGCTAGGCGTCCTCCTCGTCAAACGGCTCGTCACTCCACCGCCACCACGCCTCGTTGCCATCGATGTGGAGAAGGAACTCTGGAACCTCCTGGCCCTCCGGGTACCGAAGCGTCACGGCGTTTCGGACTGCCTCGTACGCGCGCTCCCAGGACTCGACATCCTCATCGATACCATCGAGCAGCCGCAGTTCCTCGGCGAAGAGCGGCCGGACCTCCGCGAGCCCCTCCCGCGGGTCGACACGAGCGTCCAGCCACGGGAAGTCGCCACCGGTCACCACGAGATCAGCAAGTACCCCGCCGTCGTCGCGCCGGTGCAGCGTCCAAGCGCCGCCGTGATGATCGCTCACGATGACGACATTAGCGACTGCAGGGGATTCCCTGCCGACCCGTACCCGGCTTCGGCTTCGCCACTGGTCGCACCTCGGCCATGGTCAGATGCACGCTTCTGCCGCCGACCGTGCGCTATGCAGCGTCACGGCAAGCGGATGGAGCCGGCGTCCGGTCGTGCCGAGTTGAGGATGTTCCGGTCCTACTGGCCTGGCGGCGGATGGCCGACCGCTCCGGGGTGGACGAGGGCGTGCTCGTAGGCGTAGACGACGACTTGCACCCGGTCGCGCAGGCCGAGCTTGGCGAGGATGTGCGCGACATGCGTCTTGACCGTGCCGTCGCCGATGAACAGACCAGCGGCGATCTCGTGGTTGGACAGACCGCGTGCTACTTGGCGCAACACGTCGAGCTCGCGATCGGTGAGGGCGTCCAGCTCCGCTGGCCGAGAGGCATGCGGCGGTGGGCCGGCGAGGAAGCGTTCGATGAGGCGGCGGGTGGTCTCCGGCCCTAGGAGCGCGTCCCCGGCGGCGACGACGCGTACGGCGTCGACGATGCGCTCCGGTGGATCGGTCTTGAGGAGGAATCCCGCCGCGCCGGCGCGCAGTGCCTCGTACACGTACTGGTCGATGCCGTACGTAGTGAGCACGAGCACTCGGCTACGGGCTGTTGCTCGCGCGAGTCGGCGAGTCGCCTCGATGCCGTCGAGCACGGGCATGCGGATGTCCATCAGTACGACATCGGGTTCCAGCGTTTTCGCGAGGGTCACCGCCTCGGCGCCGTCGGCTGCCTCGCCGACGACTTCCAGATCCGCTCGGGACTCCAAGATGGTGCGCAGGCCTGCGCGTACGACGGCCTGGTCGTCGGCGAGGAGGAGGCGAATCATGACTCGGTGGGGAAGGAGGCGCGGACCTTCCAGCCGCCGCGGGGATCGCGCCCGGCCTCGAACCGGCCGCCGAACACGGCGACCCGCTCGCCTAGCCCGATCAGGCCCCGGCGGCCGCCGGGGCCCTGCCCAGTGCCCGCGCCGTCGTCGGAGACCTCCACCTCGATGCCGTCGGCGCGGTAGCGCAGGACCACGCGCACATCGGCGCGGCCGGCGTGCTTGAGCGCGTTGGTGAGCCCTTCTTGGACCACGCGGTACGCGTTGAGCTCGACGCTCGCAGGTAGGTCACGCTCCTTCCCCTCGGTCTGCACATGCACGGCGAGCCCTGCTGACCTGGTCGTGGCGACCAGCCGCTCGAGATGGTCGGCTGCGGGTCACGTCCTGGCCCCGGCTCGTCGCGGATCAGTCCGACGAGGGTGCCCATTTCCGTGATCGCTTCCTGCCCCGGCGGCGCGGATCAGCCGGAGAGCCTCGCGAGCCTTGTCGGGATCGCGGTCGAGGACCTGCTCAGCCGCGCCGGCGTGGAGCACGACAACACCGAGGCTGTGGCTGATGACGTCGTGCAGCTCGCGCGCGATGCGGCGCCGCTCCTCGCTGGCGGCGGCCTCGGCCAGCGCCTGCTGGTCCTGTTTCAGCACGTCGGCGCGGTGCTCGGCGGCCCGTGCCTGCCCGCGTAGACGCCGTGCGGTCAGGCCCACGGCGAGCGGCAGGGACAGCGCGACGCAGGTCCACAGCAAGTCGGGCACCGCCTCCGCGGCGGGCTGCTCGAGCCCCGTCGTCGCGGCGAACCCCGCGAGCACGGCCACCGCGAATGGGAGGTTGCGGCCGTAGGCGCCCACTGAGTACGCGGCCACGAGGCCGATGAGCACGCTGGCGCCCGCCTCGTAGTGGCCGAATGCCACGTAGACGACCGCGAGGGCGCCGAGGGCACCGGCGAAGGAGACGAGCGGACTGATCCGCCGTACCGTCAGGAAACAGGCGGACGTCACCGCTAGCCCGGCTGACGCCCAGCGAGGCTCTGGCCAGTCCGAGGTGGGAAATGCGTCGAGCCCGGCGTAGCCGGCCAGCGAAAGCGCCAGCAGGATGTCGAGCAACGGCGACCCCGCCACGCGCCGCACAACCGAGCCGAGCCGCCGGGCCTGCATGAGCGAACAGTAGTCCCGACTCCGCCGCGGGCGCGTCTGCCGTGAGACAGATCCGGCCTCACCCGCGCGGCCGGGCAGCCTCTGACCGCGTGCAGACGACAAGGACGTCCCCGCGTCCCTACCGTCGGCACTGGTGGCCGAGCGGGTCGCCGGGACCAAACTAAGGGAGCACGATGATGGACCGATTCACACGCGCGGGCACCGTCGCCGCGATCATGGGAGGACTGCTGCTCGCGGTCGGGTCCTTCCTCCGGCTCCTGCCGCCGCACTACGAGCACTTCTCCGACGAGGCCGTCACCAGCGCGTTCGCCGTGTCATCAGCACTCCGCTTCGCCGGGGCCATCCTCATGACGTGGGGGCTGGTCGGGCTTTACCTGCGCCAGGCCGACCGAGCGGGCCGGCTCGGACTCGTTGCCGTCATCGCGTGCCTGGCCAACATGACCCTCCAGGGCGGATGGATATTCGCCGACCTCTTCGTCGCACCGACCTTCGCCGAGAGCGCGCCGCAGATCCTCAACGCCGATTCACCCGGCCGCCTGGCGGCGGCCGGCATGGCCGCGTGGCTGGCCAACACGTCCTTCGCCTGCTGGGCGTCGCGAGCCTGCGCGCCCGAGTGCTGCCGAAGGCCTGCGGTGTCGCACTGGTCGTCGTCGGTGCGGTCACACTGGTTCCGCTGCCCGTCGACGGGCCCGCCTACGAAGTCATCATCGGAATCGCCTTCGCCTTCGCCTTCGCCGGCGTTCGCGCATTCGGGCTGCGGGCGCCTGTACCGCTGGCCACGGCCCAGCCCGCAGCCTGACGACCACCACACCCCGCCGCCAGCCGCAAAGCCGGCGGCGGGCTGCACGGTCAGGCCCGTTGAAATAGTCCCGCCATGCCGGCGGCTCGTCGACAGCCGGGAAGGAATAGCCGCAGCGGGTCAGTCAACTCCGACCAGGGCGGCTTCGCTACCCAACCCGACCAGGTGCGATCTGCCGGTGCCTGAGTCGTCCGTCAAGCACAGCGGCAGGCCCTTGCGCACCCAGTGCTGCCGTACGACCGGAACAGGTCACAGCTTGGACCGAAGCGATCCGTCGTGTCCAGCCAGCCGTGGGCATGCACGCCCGAGATCCTCACGCAGGCGCCCACCAGACGGTCCGCGGCAACATCCGCTATTGCCGCCGAGCGGTCGCTACCACGACCGGATCTGCCGATGAGCGCGCACCCCTGGCTTCCGGAGCGACGTCACGTGACGAGCACGGCGGTGAGCATCGAGAGATACGACTCATGGGCGAGACGCAGGCTGTCAAGGTCGGACGTCTCGAACCACGCCACAGCGTCGTGCTCGTCCGGCGCGGCGTTGACGGGTGTTCCGGTCCACCTGTCGACCAACCAGATCTGCATGTCGAACGTCGCGGTCCGGATCTCATGCATCGGCGGGCTGGACGGCTCCGATGCCGTGATTCCCAACTCCTCCCGAAGCTCGCGGACAAGGCTCTCTTTCGGATCCTCCCCCTCCTCAACATGACCGCCCGGCAGGTCCCACACGTCGGGATACCAACGGCGTCCGGCGCTTCGATGACACAGCAACACCCGATCGCCGTCGCGAAGAACGGCCGGCACAATCCGGACCGGACCGGAGTCGTCAGCGGAGATCGTCATCGGCACATTCTGACCCATGCGGATCTGCCGCAGGTCGCGCGTCGGGCATCCGGTCGTGCCGAATGAGGACGTGTTCTTCTCCGGCTCTCAGGGGGGCCGCGCCAGGAGCATGCCGTACTTTCGCGCGCGCACTGATCGGCAGCGGCGCGGCCTCTGGATGCCAGAAGTAGGTGACACAGCCGGATCGCCGAGCGCTGGGTGAGTCGCAGGCTAATGCTGGGGGTCAGGTCAGGGGTCATACCGGGGTCGTCCCCGACGCGGCGCTCCGTCTGGCATTCCTAGGCTCTCCGGTTAGGTCGCCATGCGTCACCAACCCACGGAGTTGAGCATGCGGAAGATCGCAACAGTCGCAGGTTTCGTACTCGGTTTCTATCTCGTCGGGCGGGCGCTCGTTGAACCGTTCGTGATCGATATGACAGATCCGAGCACCTATCGCCACGACTGGGGTGGCCCCAGCCTGTTCGGCGTGCTCGCCGTCCACTGTGGCCTGGGCTTAATTGCGGCCGCCGCCATGACGAGGATCCTGATCCGCCGCCGCGCCAGAACTCATCCTGCCCGGTGAACGCCGGTTCCGTCTCCAAGCGGCTTGCCAATGTCCTCACATGCCGCTGATCGCGTGGTCGTGGCGATGAGCGTGCATTGGCCGAGGCGAGCGTGCGCGTCTGCTTGTTCGGATGAGGCCAGCTGCTACACGAGGCGCGGCTTGATATCGATCCACTCGCGCAGCTGATCGGCGAGGTGCGTATCCAGGACTTCGTCCAGGTGCCCCTGGGCTGCGCTGACCAGATTCCTCGCCTGCCGGGAGTGACGCATCTGCGTACGGTCAAGACCGCCCAGGTGTCGCCGGTCAACGAGCACAGCCACCTCGTTCAGACCGACCGGGATAGCGTCCAGGCAGGCCCTGACGATGTCGTCAGCCGACGGCAGCACCGCCAACGCGACCCCCTTGCGCCGCATGTCCGCCACGAAGTACGCCAGCTTCTCCGCACTATCGGCGTCGCTGAACACAGCCCAGGCCCGTCCCTGCCGCAGCAGCCAGAGCTTCAGCTCCGCCCAGTCCGCCCGCCGGTCCGACTGGTCTCCCAGGTGCTGATCGATGACCAGCAGCAGGTACAGCCACCAGTTGGCTCGCTCGTGCGGTGCCGGCTGGCGGCGGTCCAGCCACTGCCGGCGCTGGTGCTCGTCGAGCTGGAGCAGGTGGACCAACCCGTCCTTGACGGCCCGGCGCTGCCCGCCGAGTCTGCCGGCGGCCACAAGCTCGGGCGGATGGGGTGCGCTGATCGACCAGACGTCACCGGCATCGATCATCTCCTGATACCCGGTGGTGGCGACGAGGAGGGATATCCGCGACTCGGCAAGCCAGTACCGCCGATAGTTTGCATCGGCCTGGTCGGTGATCTCCTGCAGGTGGTAGCCGAGGCGGTTCAATTCGGCGTTCAACTGCGTGAACCGCAGCTGCCGGCCGAACGGCCCGTACCGATGCACGAGTGCCTCCGTGACCGTGATGCTCGCCAGGCGATGCGCCTGCACGGTGAAGCCGGTCGCCTGCCAGGAGTCGGCTCCGGGACGCCGCGCCCAGGAGAACTCCACCAAGCCGTAGTCACGCCGCATCACGGCGCGGTTTCGGTCCTCTGCGAAGTCGCCACCCAGCGTGCGGGCTACTTCGTCCGGTGAGTCCGTCAGGCCCACGCCCAGCACGGCGCCGCTGACCACCACGTCGACGAAGAAGTCAAGATCGGGCACCCGGCAAGCGTGGCGGAGTACCGGGCACAGCACAATCAGCGGCCGGCCTCCCCGCGATCGATCTCCTGGATCATCCCCGTACCGGGCATCCGCACATGCCGCATTGCGGGCGTGCAAACCGTCGGGCAGCATGCGTTAGCGCCTTTGCAGTACAACCACGGGGATCTGGCGGGTGGTCTTGCGCGCGTACCCGTCGTAGCCCTTGTACATGTCGGCCATCTGCTGCCACAGGCGCTCGCGGTCCTCGCCAGCGGTTTCGACGGCGGTGACCAGGTACGTCTGCCGGCCGATCTGTAAGGCGTCCGGCTGCGAGCGCAGATTGAGCCACCAGGCGGGGTGCCTGGCGCTGCCGCCGTTGGACGCGATGATCACCCATCGGTCGCCGTCGGTCTGGTACATCAACGGTACGGTCCACGACCGCCCCGACTTGCGCCCGGTCGTGGTCAGCAACAGCACCGGTGCGCCGAACATCTTGCCGCCGAGCTTCCCGCCGCTGCGCCGGTACAGCCACACGGCCGTACGCAGAAACCCTCGCATGAGCGCTCTACCGAATCCGCCAGACCGTTTCGCCATGGTCACTATCTACCAGGCCAGGGGGTCGGTGGACAGCCGGCTTAGGTCGCCAGATGCGCGCTCATAGCCGCGATGGGTGCTCGGTTCCGGTCAGGTGGCTTCGGGGTCGAGGCCGTTGGCTGCTCGTCCGCCGTCAACGGCAAGGACGACGCCGTTGACGAATCCGGCGGCGGGAGACAACAAGAAGGCGACGGCGTTTGCCACCTCGCTCGGGTCGCCCACTCTGCCCAGCGGATGCAGTGCGGCCATCTGGACGTCCACTTCGGGGTGCTGGGCACGGTACTGCTCGAACCGGTCGGTGGCGATGGAGCCCAGCGCGACGGCGTTGGTGCGAATGCCGGCCGGCCCGTGATCCACGGCCACGGCGCGGGTCAAGCCCTCGACCGCCGCCTTCGCGGTCGCGTAGGGCAGTGCTCCGCGGACAGGGCGCTGCGCCTGGTGGGAGGAGACGTTGACGATGGCGCCGTCGCGCTCGTGCGCCAAGAAGTGGTTGACCGCGGTGTGGCAGCCGGTGAGGGCCAGGGCCAGGTTCGCGGTGACGAGGTCCAGGATCTGGGCGGCCGAGGCGTCGCCGAGACCGGCGTCGCGGAAGATCGCGGCGTTGTTGACCCAGCCGAGCAGCGGGCCCGTGGCCTCGGCGGTCGCGGCCGCTCGCTGGGCCGTCTCAGGATCGCGGGCGTCGCCGGTGACCAGCACGATGCGTTCGTGCTGCCAGGCAAGTTGACCGGTGACATCCAGCACGACGACCTGACCGTCGCGAGCCAGGCGTTCGGTGATGGCCCGACCGACGCCTCGAGCGCCCCCGGTGACCACGAACGACGGTCGAGTCGGCATGGCGGCGTGACCTCCTGCTCGCGCTCCAGTTCCGGAGGATGTCTCCGCCCTGCAGCGATACCAGATCTTCGTCGTGGTCGACAACGAGAGAGCCGTAGGCGTGCTTGGCACTCTCGTGCGAGACAGCGACCTCGACCGGACCTGCCCCGCACCGGCCACTACCGCGTCGGAACCGATCTTCGGCTCTCCTACACCTCCAGGGCCGCCCGCACCGAAATCGCGGAGTTCCTAACGGCCCCGCGTCAAGTCTCGGCCAACCAAGGTCACGTACGCGGATCTGCCGCTGTCCGCCCGGGTAGCAGTCCCTTGTGGCGTCACAGCCTAGGCGACGATGAACGAACACGCTCCAGACATGACGTTTCCCTTGCGCCGGAAGCGGCCATACTGACCGTGCTGGCCCGGGGCCTGACCACGAAGGAGGTGTTCGCTTTGCCGTTCGGTCGGCTCCACCATCTGATCGTCGACTGCTCGGATCCGATGGCCGAGGCGCGGTTCTGGAGCGCGGTCCTCGGCGACCCGATCACCTACGCGGACGAGGACTTCGTCGTCGTGTCGGCCAGCACGGCGGCGTCCGGGCTGGCGTTTCAGCGCGCCGCCGACCTGACGCCGCCTACGTGGCCGGAGCCGGCAGTGCCGCAGCAGATGCACCTCGACGTGATGGTTGACGACCAGGCTGCGGCGGGGGAGGCAGTGCTCGCGCTGGGCGCGCGGCGGTTGCCCGGCGATCACGTGTACGCCGATCCGGCTGGCCACCCATTCTGCCTGATCAGACGCCCTACCTGGGCACCGCCCGTGAACTGAGCTCAGCCCTGGCTCGTGCTCAGGACCGGCGCGGCTCACTTCGGCAGCCACCTGATCGTCCGGCCGACCGGCAGCTGCCAGGCCGGCCAGTCTCGGAACCCACGGCTTGATCCGGTGCGCACATCTGCCGCCCTGCGTGCGCGCTGGCTCGTCACAGTCGGTGATGGGCGCTCCGCACTGATCTTCCGCTGAGTGTGCGGGGAACTGCCGATGAGCGCTTGTCAAAGTGACAGAATTCAACCCCGCTGACTGGCGCCCACCGGGCAGTCCGCGGTCCGCGTCGCACGGGAGCCAGGGGCTGTGCAACCAGGCCTCAGGGGCTGCGGTCATGTGTGGGACGGACTCTGCGGGCGGAGGTCGCGAGCCGGTCGGCGAGCGCGATGACGAGGCCGCGGAGTTCATCCGGCCGCTCGATGACGAACGGCCGGTCGAGCGACGCGAGCACCGGAGGCAGCCAGTCAAGCCGCTCCGCCCGCAGTTCGACGCGCAGCCAGCCCTCGGCCTTGGGATCTGCGTCTGCCGGGGACGGGGACTCCTCCACACTCGCGACGCTGGCGGGAAGTCGGGCGCGGATCTGCTCCACCGTCGCCTGGATCCGCAGGGTCACTTCATGCCGGTACGGGGCCTTGGCGAGCGCTGAGAGAACGCGCTGCGCCGGATCGAGTCCGGCGGCTGGCTCGAACGAGCCGGGCAGGGTCCTCGCGTCTGTGATGCGATCAAGCCGGAATGTCCGTTCCTCGCCGATCTCGGGGTCCGCACCTGTGACGTACCACCGGCCCGAATGGGCGACGAGCCCGTACGGGTGCAGCGTGCGCTTACTGCGCCGGCCGTCGGCGGCGGTGTATCTGATCGAGATCGGCCGGCGATAGCGCACCGCATCGGCGATAGCGAGCAGGACCACGGTCTGCGGGGCGGCGAATTCGCCGAGCGGAGCCGTGAAGGCGAGGGCCTCGAGCACGGTACCAAGTCTGCGAGCGAGGCGCTCGGGCAGTACGCGGCGGATCTTGGCCTCTGCCGTCTCACTCGCCGTGCCGGCCGTCGTCATCAACCCTGTTCGGCGACCGGCGACCAGACCGAGCAGCACGGCGAGGGCTTCGTCGTCGCTGAGCATGAGCGGCGGCATGCGGTACCCGGGAGCGAGTCGGTACCCGCCGTAGCGACCGCGCACCGACTCGACGGGCACGTCGAGGTCGATCAGGTGGCCTACGTACCGCCGCACGGTGCGCCCGTCGACGCCGAGCCGGTCGGCGAGTTCGGCCACCGTCCGGGTGCCGCCTGACTGCAGGAGTTCCAGCAGGGTAAGAACCTGGACAGTAGGTCGAGCCACTGACCAAACTTAGCGTGAATACTGGACCGATTCTGTCCAGTATTAGTCCTAGCGTGGCATCTCGAACGGATCCACCGATCAAGGAGATCTACATGAACCTCGTCTCGATCCGCATCATCACGGGCGACATCGCGCGCCTCGTCGACTTCTACGAGCGGGCCACGGGAGTGCGGGCGGACTGGGCCACCGAGGACTTCGCTGAGCTGCGGACCGCCTCCGGCACCCTCGCGATCGGCAGCACCCGCACCGTCCCGCTGTTCGCGCCTGGCTCCGCCCATCCGGCCGACAACCGCACTGTGATCAACGAGTTCCTCGTCGACGACGTGGACAGCGTGTATCAGAACCTGGCCAGCTTCGTTGAGGACTTCGTCAACGAGCCCACCACGATGCCCTGGGGCAACCGGTCGCTGCTGTTCCGTGACCCCGACGGCAACCTTGTCAACTTTTTCACCCCTGTCACCGCGGCCGCCATCGAGAAATTCGCTCGCTGACGACAGCGCAGCCGCCCGGCAGTGCGCCTCCGGGCGGGAACCACCGTCGGCGATACCCCAGCACACGGAGTCCCAGCCGCAGTACTGCGACCGCAACTCCGAACTCAGCCGGGTCTGGAGGGCCTTCACCGTCACTCCGGCCGGCAAGGCCGTCGCGCGAACATACGGATCTGCCGCCAACCGCGCGCTACGGCCTGTTACAGCAAGCGGATCGCCTCGGCGGCGGGTCGTGCCGATGCGCGAAAGACGGTCATCCTCGATGACGACGTTCGTAGGCGCGGATAACTCGAAGCGTGGGATCCGCGCTCTCTGCCGTGCGCAGCCGATCGGTCAGAAGGAAATCGGGCAAGGTGAACCCGGCCGCATGCTCGTGCTCGGACAGCACGAACGTTCCGCCCTGCCTCTCAGAGCCTGGTAAATAAGGGTTTCAGGTGTTTTGGTGGCGGGCGAGACGGCGGGTCATGACGATGATCATGGCCCATTGGACCATCGCGGCGTGGTGGTCGGGTAGCCGTTCGTAGTCGCGGACGGTGCGTCGGCACCGGTTGATCCAGGAGAATGTGCGCTCGACCGCCCATC
>NZ_QGKS01000113.1 GCF_003172935.1 Micromonospora sicca
GCCCGGCCCGCCCCCGCCGCCCACCGGGGACGACGTCACCTCGCTGGCCGTCTACATCGCCCACGACCGGGTGGGCGCCCTGCTGTCCGTGCTGACGGAACTGGCCGTCCGGGGGATCAACCTGACCCGGATCGAGTCCCGCCCGACCGGCGAAGCGCTCGGCCGGTACGTCTTCTTCCTCGACTGCACCGGCCACGTCGCCGACGTCCGCCTCGGCGAGGCGTTGCAGGGGCTACGCCGGGTCTGCGCCGACGTGCGCTTCCTCGGGTCGTACCCCCGGCACCGCTGGAGCGAGGCGGCGGCCGAACGGCCGGTCCCCGCACCGACGGGCCTCTCCGACGCCGACTACGCCGACGCGGCGGCCTGGCTGGCCCGGCTGCGCGCCGGCGAGCTGAGCTGACGGTCGCGGGACGCCCGGTCGGGGCGCCCCGCGGACCGGACGGTCACTGCAGCAGGCCGCCGAGCAGACCGCCCTGCTGCTGCTGGGCGCCGCTGCCCGGCACCGGCGGCTCCTCGGAGGGCTGCACCACCACGAAGCCCTGGCCGGCGAAGCTCATGGTGAACGCCTCACCGGTGCTGCGGCCGAGCAGCGTGCCCAGGCCGAGCTGCTCGGCGCGGTGGTAGCCGGTCTGGAGGTTGGCCGACCAGCAGACCGCCGCCTGCGGGTCGACGTAGGTCGGCTGGTCGACGTTGAGCACCACCGGGGTGCCCTTGGTGGTGACCGCGATCCGGCCGTGGCCGGTGAAGACGCAGTTGAACAGGCCGGACGAGGACGCCATGCCGGCGCCGCCGACCATCTTGATGTCGTACTGCAGGGTGGAGTCGAAGGCGAGCACGCTGGAGCCGTTGATCGACAGGGCGTCGCCGGGCTCCAGGTCGATGATGTGCACGTCCTTGGCCAGTTCCGCGAGGAAGACGTCACCCCGGCCGGAGAGCTTCATCAGCGGGACGCCCTCGCCGGTCAGCCGCTGCTTGATGAACTTGCCGATGCCGCCGGAGCCGAGCGCCTGGAACTGCACCTGCCCCTGGTACGCGACCATGGACCCGACCCGGGCCATCGCCTCGCCGTTCAGCTCGATCTTCAGCATCTTGGAGTTCTGCAGCCGCATTCCCGGCTGCTGGGACTCCTTCTCAAGGTTCTCCGCAGAGAACAGCGCGCTGCGCATGGGTTTCCTCCTGCATCGGGGTGTGCCTCTCCCGCAGGCTAGGGGACCCGCGCAACGGCGGGCGTCGGCCGAGCGGGGCGGAGCGGCGGGCCCGGTCAGCCCCAGCCGAGGGCGTGCAGCCGGGCGTCGTCGATGCCGAAGTGGTGGGCGATCTCGTGCACCACGGTCACCGCCACCTCGTCGACGACGTCCTCCTCGGTGTCGCAGATCCGCAGGATCGGGCGCCGGTAGATGAGGATGCGGTCCGGGAGGACGCCCGAGTAGTCCCAGCCCCGGGCGGTCAGCGCGTGCCCCTCGTAGAGGCCGAGCAGGTCCTCGCCCGGCGGCGGGTCGTCCTCGACCAGGATCACCACGTTGCTCATCAGCCCGAGCAGCTCCTCGGGCACCTCGTCGAGGGCCTCGCCCACCAGCTCCTCGAACCGCTCACGGCTCATCTCCACCGGCACGCCCCCATCCTCCCCGACCGGGGCGCGTTCCCAGCCATCAAGATCACTACCGAATCACGGCAGGAGTGCCCATCGGCGTACGGATGGGCACTCTTCCGGGAGAGCACGCCCACCGCCGGCGCCGGTCGAGGCGCCGGCGGCAGGGGCGGGATTGGTCAGGCGGCGAGGCGGGCGGTGAGGCTGATCTGCGCGCCCGGGGAGAGCAGCCGCGAGATCGGACAGTTCTCCTTGGCGGCCTCGGCCAGCTTGGTGAACTGGGCCTCGTCCATGCCGGGGACCTGGCCGACCGTCTCCAGGTCGATCCGCGTCACGGACATGCCCGCGTCGGTCTTGTCGAAGTGGACCTTGGCGGTGGTGTCCACCGCGATGTCGGTCGCGCCCGCGTCGGCGAGCTGCTTGGAGAGGGCCATCGAGAAGCAGGCGGAGTGCGCGGCGCCGATCAGCTCCTCGGGGTTGGTCCCCTCGCCCTCCTCGAAACGCGACTTGAACGAGTAGGTCCCGGTGAGCCCGCCCTTGCCGGTGCGGACGGTGCCGGCCCCGTCGGTGAGATTGCCCTGCCAACGTGCGGATGCGGTACGGATAGGCATGCCCCGACGCTAGTGCGGTGTCCACCAACGTTCAACGTGTTCCTGTTGGTTGTCATGGATCCTCACCTTTGGGGTGAGCGACTCCCCACCGGTGGGTGGGGCGGGCCTCCGCGGGCCAACTGATCCTCGCGCCACCCGGGGTGGGCGGCGGGGGTCACGTCGGGACCGTCCGGCTCCAGGCAGGTGCCGGCCGGCTCGACGGTGCGTGACCACCTGCGGCAGTACGACCGCTGCCGGGGTGGTGGATCCGCCGCCCGGCGTGCGGGTGGCGATGCTGGCGGCCGCGACGAGGTCGCGGTGCCCGGAGAATGCGCAGTGCGGGCAGGACAAGGTCCTGCCCCGGGGTTTCGGCACCCGCCGGTGGCAGGCGGGGCAGCTCGACCAGCGGCGCGTCGTGGCGGCTCCGCCGCCACGCGTTGACCTCCAACACACACGCCCACACGTCACCAGCCGAGCGCAGCAGCCCCAAGCACCGCCGCCGCGGCCCGGGCGTCAACCGCAGCGCGACACGCGCCGTGCGGTCAACCACCCGTAAGGCGGCAGGATCCCGACGACGAGGCACGGAACGAGTCAACACCACCCGTACGACGCTTCGGATGGTGGTGCGGCACGAGCTGGTTTGCGGGACTCGTCGGCGGATCCGTAGGACTTGCGGTACCCGTCGCCCGGTGCTGGCTGTGTCATGATTCGGCGCAGGCCCACGCGCGGAAGGGTGGCCGATGTCTCAGGATCTCCCCATCCCCAGGCAGGACAACCGGTCCGACGGGACGACCGTCGTGGAGTGGGGCGACGGGGAACCCGAACCGTCCGGCCGGGTCGGACGCTCGCTGGCCGGGCTGGGACGGGACCACCGGCTGCCGCTGGTGCTGGCCGGGCTCGGCGCGGTCGCCGCGGTCGCCTCGCTGATCGGTGAGTGGCTGGTGATGACGGTGCCGAACGGCGGCCCGGAGGGGAACACCTCGATCCGGGTCCCGGGCGGGGTGGCCGACGTCGGCGGCCTCGGGGTCGGCTACCTGGTCGGCCTGCTCGGTCTCGCCGGCGCGGTGGCGCTGGCCCTGCGCGGCACCCCCGCGGTCCGGCCCAACGCCCGGGTGGCCGGTCTCGGCCTCGCGGCGGCGGTGCTCGCCGTGCTCGTCGCCAGCGCGTTCTCCCTCGACGACTCGGGCCAGCGGACGCTCTTCTACTCCCCCGAGGCGGGGCTCCAGGTCGACTACGGCCGCGGTCTGGTGACCGCGTTCCTGGCCACCGTCCTGCTCGCGGCCGCGCTCCAGCTGTCCGGCCGGACCGCGCCCGCGCCGGCCACCGCCGAACCCGGGGCGGAGCCGGAACCCGGGCCGCGCGGCCGGGGTCGCCGCCGGGAGCAGGCGCGGACGGACGACCTGCCGCCGGCACCGGCCGACCTGACGGTCCAGCCCACCGTGCCGTTCGCCCGCCCTGAGCCGCCGGCCTGAGCCCTGCAAGCCGCCCGCCTCAGCGAAGCTCCGGAACGTCACCGGACGGTCGCCGCGGGTTGGTGCCCGATTCGCCGGGAAGCCGTGGTTGCGACCTGATCCGCGAGGTACGGTTGCTGCCCGCCGGTCGTGGGCCGAGGCACCGACGACCACAACGGCTGGCGCGACGGCGGCGGGCGAAGGAGGAACGATGACCCGCCCGGGCCTGCCCAAGCTGATCGCCACCGACCTCGACGGGACGCTCGTCCGCAGCGACGACACCGTCTCCGCGTACACCCACGAGGTGCTCGACCGGGTGCGGGCCGCCGGGATCCCGGTGGTCGGCGCGACCGGCCGCGGACCGCGCCTGACCGAGCTCACCCGCAACGACATCCGCGCCGCCGACTTCCTGGTGATGGCCGGCGGGGGACGGGTGGTCGACCAGAGCGACCCCAGCGGTCCGGTGGTGCTGCGCGACGAACGCCTCCCCGGCGAGGTGCTCGCCCGGCTCCTGGCCGACCTGGAGGCGGCGGTCGGCCCGCTCACCGTCATGGTCGAGGCCTCCGACGAGCACGAGGCCCCGCTCTGGGGCGACTACCACCCGAGCTGGCCCTACCCGGACCGGTTCGAGGCGCGCAGCCGCGCGGAGTGTCTCTCCACCGACGTGATCAAGGCGTTCGCCCGGACCGCCGACCACCACGTCGACGAGCTGCTGGCCACGGCCCGCCGGATCGTCCCGGCGGAGACGGCCACGCTCACCCAGGCCGGGCTCGGCTTCATCGAGATCTGCCCGCCCGGGGTGGACAAGTCCACCGGGCTCAGCGTGGTCGCGCAGACCCTCGGGGTCGACCCGGCCGAGGTGCTGGTCTTCGGCGACATGCCGAACGACCTGCCGATGTTCGCCTGGGCCGGGTGGGCGCGGGTGGCGGTCGCCAACGCCCACCCGGAGGTCCGCGCCGCGGCCGACGAGGTCACCCTGCGCAACGACGACGACGGCGTCGCGGTCTACCTGGACCGACTACTGTCCCGGTGATGGGAGAGGCACCTCGGCTGATCGCCACGGACATCGACGGCACCCTGCTCCGGGACGACCGGACGCTCAGCCCGCACACCGCGGCGGTGCTGGCCCGGATCTCCGCGCAGGGCACGCCGGTCGTGCTGGTCACCGGCCGCCCCATCCGCTGGCTCCAGCTCGTGTACGACCAGCTCGCCGAGCCGCTCCCGGCGATCTGCGCCAACGGCGCGGTGGTCTACGACCCGGTCGCCGACGAGGTGCTGCGGGCCGACCCGCTGGCCCCCGAACTGCTGGCGGAGGTGGCCCGGCGGCTGCGGGCCGAGGTGCCCGAGGTGAGCTTCGCGGTGGAGATCGTGGACAGCCGGCAGATGCGGCACGAGGCGCACTACCCGCTGCGCTGGGACGCCGACCACGACGCCATCCGGGCGGTCGAGTCCCCCGAGGAGCTGCTCTCCGCCCCGGCGGTCAAGCTGCTGGCCCGGGCCGGTGAGCAGGACCCGGACGCGTTCGTCCAACTGGTGGCGGGGGCGCTGGCGGGGCTGGCCGAGGCGACCCACTCGTCGTACAGCGGGCTGGTGGAGATCTCCGCCGCCGGGGTGACCAAGGCGGCCGGGCTGGCCTGGTACTGCGCCCGGCTCGGCATCGACCAGCGGGACGTGCTGGCCTTCGGCGACATGCCGAACGACGTACCGATGCTGACCTGGGCCGGCCGGGCGGTGGCCGTCGCCAACGCGCACCCCGCCGTCCTGGAGATCGCCGACGAGGTGACGGCGGCGAACTCCGCGGACGGCGTGGCAGCGTACCTGGAGAAGGTCTTCGGGGTGGGCTGAGCGGGCCGGGCGCCCGCGTGCGCGCGGCGCCCGGGCCCGGTCAGAGGTACTGGCCGGTGCCGTGCCCCTCGCCGCCCTGCGGCTGGCCCATGCCGGGCATCCCCGGCATGACCCCGCTGGGGCCGCTGGGCAGCGCCTGCCGGCCGGACCGCATCTGCTCGAGCTGCACCCGGGCGGCCATCTGCTGGGCGACCAGGGCCGCCTGGATGCCGTGGAACAGCCCCTCCAGCCAGCCCACCAGCTGGGCGTGCGCGATCCGCAGCTCGCTCTCGCTGGGCGCCTTGTCCTCGGTGAAGGGCAGCGAGATCCGCTCCAGCTCCTCGCGCAGCTCGGGGGCGAGCCCCTCCTTCAGCTCGACGATCGAGCGCTCGTGGATCTCGCGCATCCGGTGCCGGCTGGCGTCGTCGAGCGGCGCCGCCTTCACCTCCTCCAGCAACTGCTTGATCATGCTGCCGATCCGCATCACCTTGGCCGGCTGCTCGACCAGGCGGGTGGGGTCCTCGCCCTGCCCCTCCTCGGTCTGCATCGTGCCGACCGGCCGGCCGTCGGGACCGACCACCACCACCGTGCCGGGGATCCCGTCGGTGCCCTGCTCGTCGTTCTGTCCACCGGAAGGCGCTTCGGTCATGGGTCCCATCTTTACCCAGGGCCCGCCACCCGCGCGCGGCGGGACCGGGTCCCGGGCCGGAACCACCCGGCCGGGCGCGCTACCGTCCCGGTCATGCCCGCAGACCCGCGCGCCGTGCTGACCCGGCCCGCTCCGGCGCCGGACGCCACGGTCGCCTACGGCGACCATCCCGACCAGGTCGCCGACCTGCGCCGGCCCGCCGGCGACGGCCCGGCCCGTCCGCTGGTCGTGGTGGTGCACGGCGGGTTCTGGCGGGCGGAGTACGACCGGAGCCACACCGGCCCGATGGCGGCGGCGCTCGCCGCGCTGGGCCACCCCGTCGCCCAGGTCGAGTACCGGCGCACCGGCCAGCCCGACGGGGGCTGGCCGCACACCCTGACCGACGTGCTGGCCGGGGTGGCAGCGCTGCCCCGGCTGGCCGCCGCCGAGCTGCCGGGCCGGGTGGCTGGCGTACCGCCGATCCTGGTGGGTCACTCGGCCGGCGGTCACCTGGCGCTCTACGTCGCGGCGCACGCGCCGGAGACGGTCGGCGGCGTGCTGGCGCTGGCCCCGGTGGCCGACCTGGCCGAGGCGTACCGCCTCGACCTGGACTCGGGTGCGGTGGCCGCGCTCCTCGGCGGCGGCCCGGCGGACGTGCCCGATCGGTACGCCACGGCCGATCCATCGGCGTTGGTGCCGATCCGAGTACGCAGCGTAGTGATCCACGGCACGCAGGACCGCCAGGTGCCGGTGGCGATCAGCCGCTCCTGGGTCGCCGCGGCCCGGGCCGCCGGGTCTCCCGCCACCCTTGTCGAGCTGCCCGAATGTGAGCATTTCGGCCTGATCGCGCCGGACTCCGCCGCCTGGCCCCGGGTACTGGACGCATTGCGGTCGCTGCACGATGATCTTCCGGGCATTGACGCAGCGTCGCCAAGCAGGTAGAACGCCGAAGGGGCGATGAGCCCTGCACAGCTTTCGGAAGGAAATCGGTGTCGCAAATGAACCGCAGGCAGGCTCTTCAACTGCTGGCCGCGCTCGGTACCAGCGGACTGGCGGCCGGCTGCGGCTCCGACTCCGAGGACCCGGCCGCCAGCTCCGGCAACCCGATCAAGATCGGCCTCATCGTGCCCGGGACCGGCCCGAACAAGGTGATCGGCGAAGAGATCAGCAACGGCTTCCAGCTCTTCCTCAGCCTCAACAACCATCAACTCGGTGGGCACCCGGCGACCGTGGTGACCGCCGAGGAGGGTGAGAACGCCAAGAGCGGCCAGGCCGCCGTCGACCGCCTGCTCAAGGAGGGTGTCCTGGCGCTCACCGGCGTGGTCAGCTCCGCCGTCATGCTGGGCATCCGGGACAGCGTCGAGCAGGCGCGGGTCCCGCTGATCGGCTCGAACGCCTCCCCGACCAGCCTGCAGAGCGTCGTCTACATCTGGCGCACCTCGTACGTGCTCGACGAACCCGGCCGGGCGCTCGGCCAGTACCTCCGCGAGACCCTGCCCGCCACCAAGCGGATCACCGTCATCGCCCCCGACAGCCAGAGCAGCCGGGACGTCGTCGACGGCTTCCGGAAGGGCTACGAGGTGAACGGCCGCCGCATCGCCGCCGCGCCGATCCTCACCGCCGACATCGCCAACCCGGGCAAGGGGACGTACGGCGCCGCCATCGGCCAGGCGCTGCACCAGAGCCCCGACGTGATCTTCTGCCACTACGCCGGCCCCGCCGCGGTCCAGTTCGTCAAGCAGCTCTACGACGGGGGGTACCGCGGCCCGATCTACGCCCCCGGCTTCCTCACCGAGGGCACGGTGCTCGGCGAGCTGGAGAGCGAGGACGCCTCGATCGAGAAGTGGGGCATCGAGACGGCGCTCAACTACTCGGCCGATCTCAACAACACGGCCAACCGGGTGTTCGCCTCGGCGTACCGCGACACGTACCGGGCCTCCCCGACCACCTACGCGATGGCCTCGTACGACGCCGCCCAGGTGCTCGACAAGGCGATCCGGCTGGTCCCGGGGAACCCCACCTCGCAGCAGGTCAACCTGGCGCTGGGCAAGATCGGCCAGATCGACAGCCCACGCGGGCCCTGGCAGTTCAACCAGCCGCGCACCCCGCAGCAGAAGTGGTACCTGCGCCGGGTCCAGCGCGACGGCCAGCTGCTCTCCAACGTCGTGATCAACGAGCTGGCCACGCTCGGCTGAGTCGCCTCCCCGTTACGCCGACGGGCCGGCCTCCCGGTGGGGAGGCCGGCCCGTTCGGGTGACCGGCGTGTGGTGCGGGACGGTCAGTGGCGCAGCTCGGCGATGCAGCACTTCACGCTGCCGCCGCCCTTCTTCAGCTCGGCCAGCTCGACCGGGACCGGGTGGTAGCCCGCCGCCTTCAGCTTGCCCGCCAGCCGGCTGGCCTCGCTGTTGAGCACGACGTTGAGGCCGTCGCTGACCAGGTTGAGGCCGAAGGTCAGGGCGTCCTCGTCGTCCGCGACGACCGCGTCCGGGAAGAGCTGGGTGAGCACCCTCCGGCTGGCCGCCGAGAAGGCGCCCGGGTAGTAGACGATGTTGGTGTCGTCGATCGACGCGAGCGCCACGTCCAGGTGGTAGAAGCGCGGGTCGACCAGGCGCAGCGAGACCACCGGCCGGCCGAGCGCCTCCTGCGCCTCGGCGTGCGCCGGCAGCTCGGTACGGAAGCCGTGGCCGGCGAGGATCAGGCCGCCGTGCGCCTCCGGCAGGTACGCGAAGTCGCCCTCGCCCTCGTTGGTCTCGCTCGGCGCGATGAACCGCCAGCCCTGCGCCTCGTAGAACGCCCGGTGCGCGGCGGCCTCGGCGGCCCGCTGCTCGTGCTTGAACTGGGCGCCGTAGGCGGTGCCGTCCACCACGAAGGCGCCGTTGGCCGCGTAGACCATGTCGGGCAGCCCGCGCTCGGGGGTGAGCAGGTGCACCTCATGGCCGAGGCCGACGAGCGTCTCCCGCAGGCGGTCCCACTGTTTGACCGCCAGCTCGGCGTCGACCGGCGCGGTCACGTCCATCCACGGGTTGATGGCGTACTCGACCGCGAAGTGCTCGGGCGAGCACATGAGATATGTCCGCTTTCGCGGGACTCGCTGCTGGTTCACGGTCACCAAGAGTAGGTACGGTACAACTTTGGTAACAGCCACAACCATTGCTTCCCAGGGGCGGAACGTTGCAGATAGACGCGGTTGACCAGCGAATCATTGCGTTACTCGTGGCGGATGCCCGCGCGTCGTACGCGGACATCGGCACCCGGGTGTCACTCTCCGCCCCCGCCGTGAAGCGACGGGTCGACCGACTCCGATCCGCCGGGGTGATCCGGGGCTTCACCGCGGTGGTCGACCCGGCCGCCGTCGGCTGGACGACCGAGGCCTTCGTCGAACTGTTCTGCGCCGGCCGGACCACCCCGGCGCAGATCGGGGCGGCCGCCCGCCGGCACCCCGAGGTGGTCGGCGCGTACACCGTCTCCGGGGAGGCGGACGCGCTGGTGCACCTGCGGGCCGCCGACATCGCCCACCTGGAGGAGGCGTTGGAACGGCTGCGGGCCGAGTCGTTCGTCACCTCCTCCCGGAGCACCATCGTCCTGTCCCGGCTGGTCGAGTCGCCCGGCGTCGGCCCCTCCGGCGGCTGACCGTCCCGCGTCGCGCCGCCCCGCCCTCGCTCGCCCTTCCGCGCCGGCCGCCGAAGGGAAGCCCGGCGCGATCGGGCCGGAACCGGGCGGCGGGGGGCGGCGTCCAAGGGCGCATGAGACCGGTGACCGCCTACGCCACGACCGGAACCCTGCTGGCCCTGAGCCTGCTCGCCGGGAGCGCCGTCGCGCCCCGGGCGGCGACCCCCGACCCGACGCCACCCGCGGCCGCGCCCCGGCTCGTCGGGTACGACTCCTGCGCCGAGGCGCTGGCCGGGCTGCGCGCCGCCGCCGGCGCCGCCGTCGGGCCGTGGGGCTTCGGGGCGGGCTGGCGTACCGGGGTGGCCGATGACGTGGCGATGCCCGCCGGCGCGGCCGCGCGGCCCCAGTCGGCGCTGCCGCCCGGCGCCGGGGCCAAGGCCGGGTCGGCAGCGCCGGAGCACTCCACCACCAACAGCCACGAGCCGGGGGCGGACGAGCCGGACCTGGTGAAGACCGACGGGCGGCGGATCGTCGTGGTCAGCCAGGGCATGCTGCGGGTGGTGGACGCCGCCAGCCGCGTGGTCACCGGGCGGCTCGACCTCTCCGCGGGGGAATCGGGCCGCCGATGGTGGCCGGAGAGCAGCCTGCTGCTGCACGGGAACCGGGCGCTGGTGCTGGTCCGGCCCGCGCCGGAGGTGGTCCCGGCGACCGACCGTCCGCTCGACCCCGACCGCCCGGCCGACCCCGACCGCCCGACCAGCCCCGACCGTCCGGAGGGGCCGGAGGGGCCGCGCCTGCTCCTGGTCGACCTGGCCGGGCAGCCCACGGTCGTCGGGACGTACCGGATCGACGGGAGCCTGCTGGACGCCCGCCAGACCGGCGCGACCGCCCGGGTCGTGGTCCGCTCGCAACCCCGGCTCTCCTTCCCGTACGACGAGCGGCGCAGCGACGCGGAGCGGACCACCGTCAACCGGGCGGTCATCGCCCGGGCCGGCCTGGACGCCTGGCTGCCCCGCTACGAGTGGACGGTCGGCGGGGAGCGCCACAGCGGCCGGGTCGGCTGCGACCGGCTGAGCCGGCCGGCCGCCACCAGCGGCACCGCCCTGCTGACCGTGCTCAGCTTCGACCTGGCCACCGGCCGGCTGGGCGACGGCGACCCGGTCACCGTCGCCTCGGACGCCGACACCGTCTACGGCACCGCCGACAGCCTCTACCTCGCCGGCGCGGGCGGCGCCGGCTGGCGGCCCGGTTGGGACGGGATGCGGCGGCCCGGGCCGGAGCGCACCGACATCTACCGGTTCGACACCGCCGGCCCCGGCCGGCCCCGCTACGCGGCCGCCGGCAGCGTGCCCGGAACGCTGCTCAACCAGTACGCCCTCTCCGAGTGGCAGGGCCACCTGCGGGTGGCGACCACCCGCGCGGGGTCGGCGGCCGGGACCGAGTCGGCCGTGCACGTGCTCGCCCGGCGGGGCGACCGGTTGACGGAGACCGGCCGGGTCGACGGCCTCGGCCGGGGCGAACGGATCTACTCCGTACGCTTCCTCGGCGGCACCGGATACGTGGTGACCTTCCGCCAGACCGACCCGCTCTACGCGCTCGACCTGACCGACCCGGCCGCCCCCCGGCGCACCGGCGAGCTGAAGATCAACGGCTGGTCGGCGTACCTGCACCCGGTGCCGGGCGACCGCCTGCTCGGCGTCGGCCAGGAGGCGGACGACCGGGGCCGGGCGCAGGGCCTCCAGGTCTCGCTCTTCGACGTGCACGACCCGGCCCGACCCGCCCGGCTGGCCCGCCACCACGTGCCCGGCGGCGGCTCGGTGGCGGAGTTCGACCCGCACGCGTTCCTGTTCGACCCGACCACCGGACTGGTGGCGCTGCCGCTGAACACCGGCGGCGTCCGCCTGCTGACCGTGACCGACACGGGGATCGCCGACGTCGGCACGATCACCCTGCCGCAGGGCGGCGCCGCCAGCCGGTCCCTGCTGATCGACGGCCGGCTGTGGGCCGTCTCCGACACCGGGCTGGCGGTCATCGACCCGGCGACGGCGCGCGGCCTCGCCTGGCTGCCCTGGACCTGACACCTCCCTCCCCGGGGGGTGGGGTCCGGGAGCCGCACCGGCTTCCGGCCCCCACCCGCCGCTCCAGGCC
>NZ_QGKS01000316.1 GCF_003172935.1 Micromonospora sicca
GGCCGGGTCGGGGTGCTGCTGACCGCCATCGCGGCGTCCTCCGATGTCTGCTGTGCCTGGACGCGGACGCGGCGGCCGGCCCCTCATGAGGGCCGTGGACGGCGATGTCTTCGACGGCCGGCGCGACTACGCGCCCGAGACGGATGGGTCGGGCGTCGTCAGTTGGCCGGACAGATCGCGCTGCGCACGCGGCCGTAATCGACGTGGCGACGGGCCACGAAGCGGCGGACGACAGCGGCGGTCATGAGTGCCATGCTCCCACACCCCCGGTTGACCGGCCAATGACCGCGTGTGTGATCCCACATCACGGACCGCCCGTCCCCGGGTGCCGCGCCCTCGGTCGGCGGCGGGAGCAGCCGAGCCCTGCGCGCGAATCGGCGGACCAGCCCGCCCGGCCGTCCGGCTGTGTGACGCTGCGACATGTGACCGCACCTTCGGAGCCGAGACGGGCCAGCGGCGCGGCCGCTCCCGCCAGGAGCAACCGACGGTGGCTGGTCTGGCTGCCGCCGGCGGCGCTCACGCTGGCGGTCAGCCTCACCGAGGTGAGCCGGGCGCAGCTCTGGCGGGACGAGCTGGCCACCTGGAGCGCGGCGACCCGGCCGGTCGGCGACCTGGTCCGGCTGGCCGGCACCATCGACGCCGCCACCGGGCCGTACTACCTGCTCATGCACGGCTGGATCGCGCTGTTCGGCGACTCGACGACCGCGCTGCGGCTGCCGTCGGTGCTGGCCATGGCGGCCACCGCCGGGCTGACCGCCCGGCTCGGCGAGCGGCTGGTCGACGCCCGGGTCGGATTGCTGGCCGGGCTGCTCCTCGCCGTCCTCCCCGGCACCTCGCGGTACGCCCAGGAAGCCCGCCCGTACGCGCTGGCCACGCTGCTCGCCGTCCTCGCCACGCTGCTGCTGGTCGAGGCGCTGCGTCGCCCGTCGTGGGCCCGCTGGGCCGGCTACGCCGCCGCCGTCGCCGCGCTGGGCCTGACCCACCTGATCGCGCTCACCCTGCTCGCCGCGCACGCGGTCGCGGTGCTGCTGGTCCAGTGGCGCGACCCGGCGGCCGCCGGCCTCGACACTCTCCCGGACGGCGCCGAGCGGCCCGCCGACAGCCGTCGGAGGGACGACCCGCCGGCCGATGACCGGCCCGACGTCGAACCGCCCGGCGGCGGGCAACCTGGCGACGCCCGACCAGGCGGCGAGGGATCGGGCGGCGTGCGGCGGGCCGGGCGTCACGTCCTGTTGCGGTGGTTGGTGGCGTTGGTGCCGGCCGTGCTGCTGGTCGGTCCGCTGGTGGTGGTGGCGCGGGGGCAGCGGTCCCGGCAGCTCGACTGGGTGGACCCCGCCCGGCTGACCGACCTGGCGGCGCTCCCCGGCGGCGTGGCACAGAGCGGCGCGGTCGGCGGCCTGCTGCTCGGTCTCGCCGCGCTCGGTGCCGGACGGCTCGGCCGGCGGGCCCTGCTGCCCGCGGCCTGCGTGCTGCTGCCGGTGCTGCTGGTCTTCGCCGCCGGGGTGGTCGTGCCGCTGTGGGTGCCGCGCTACCTGGTCTTCACCGTGCCGTTCGGCTGCCTGCTGGCCGGCGCGGCGCCGGCCGGCGTACGGCTGGCGCCGGCGCTCGCCGTGGTGGTGCTGGCCGGGCTGCTCGGCCTGCCCGACCAGGCGGGGCTGCGGCGTACGCACGAGTGGCCGCGCAGCGCCACGGTCGACTACCGGGGGGTGGCCCGGGTGATCGCCGACCATGAGCAGCCCGGCGACGTGATCGTCTTCTCCCCCCGGGAGAGTTGGCTCTTCCTCGACCTCGGCACCGCGTACCACCTGGGGTCCCGGCAGCCCCGCGACGCGCTGGTGGTCCGCGACCAGCGGCAGCGCGCGGACCTCTGGGCCGGCGAGTGCGACCGGCCGGCGGAGTGCCTGGCCGGCGCGGGCCGGGTCTGGCTGGTGGTCGCCGGGCGGCGGAGCGACCCGGCGGCGGCCGTGCCGGGGGCGAAGGGCGCGGCGCTGCGGGACGGCCTCACCGTCCGCCAGGTCTGGCCGCGCCCCGGCCTCACCGTCGCCCTGCTCACCCGCTGATCCCCGCCGTTCCACCGCACGGCCCGCCGGCAGGCCGCCGCTCGCGGGGAGCCCGTCGGCCGCCGCGAGCCCCCGGGCCCGCCGGCAGCCTCGCAACATACGGGAGGTGGGGGTGAAAACGGGCCCCGATACCGCGACTTCCCGGAAGTTGCGCGGACGCCCCGACCCGGCGCGACGCGGCGGGTCAGGGGGTGAGGCGGTCGGCGGAGCCGCGGGCGAGGGGGACCACCAGGACGGCCTCGGTGCCGCCGGTGGCGCCGTTGCGCAGCTCGATGGTGCCGCGGAGCTCGCCGGTCACCAACGCCCGGACGATCTGCAGGCCGAGCCGGCCGCCGCGTTCGGCGTCGAACTGCTCGGGCAGGCCGCGACCGTTGTCGGCGACCGAGACGTGCAGCTGCTTGCGGAACCGGTGCGCGGACACCACCACCTCGGGCTTGCCGTCCCCGTCGGCGACGACCGCGCCCTCCTCGCCGGCGGGCGGGAAGCCGTGCTCGACGGCGTTGAGCAGCAGCTCGTTGAGGACCATCACCAGCGAGGTGGCGATCTCGGCGGGCAGCACGCCGAAGCTGCCCTTGCGGCGCATGCCGACCGTCACCTCGGTCGCCGCGACCTCGGTGGCCGCGCTGGCCACCCGGTCGACGATCCCGTCGAACTCGACCGCCTCGTCGCTGGACATGGAGAGCGTCTCGTGCACCAGGGCGATCGAGGCGACCCGGCGGACCGACTCCTCCAGAGCGACCCGGGCCTCGGGCATGGACACCCGGCGGGCCTGGAGGCGGAGCAGCGCGGCGACGGTCTGGAGGTTGTTCTTCACCCGGTGGTGGATCTCCCGGATGGTGGCGTCCTTGGTGATCAGGGCACGGTCCCGGCGGCGTACCTCGGTGATGTCGCGGACCAGCACCAGCGCGCCGATCGGCACGCCGGCCGGCATCAGCGGCAACGCTCGGGTGAGCATGGTGGCGCCCCGGGCGTCGATCTCCCGCCGGGGCGGGGCGTCCCCGCGCAGCGCGGCCAGGATGGCGTTCGCCGCGTCGGTGCCCTCCAGCGGGTCGCCGGCCAGCCGGCGGTGCAGCTTGGCCAGGTCCTCACCCACCAGGTGGGAGGCGTAGCCCAACCGGCGGTACGCGGACTGCGCGTTCGGGCTGGCGTAGGTGACCTTGCCGTTGGCGTCGAGGCGGACCAGGCCGTCGCCGACCCGGGGCGCGGAGGTGGTCTCGCCGGGGTGCCGGGGCGGTGGGAACGTGCCGTCGGCGATCATCTGGGCCAGGTCGTCGGCGGTGGTCAGGTAGTTCAGTTCGAGCTGGCTGGGCGTGCGGGCGGTGGAGAGGTTGGTGTCCCGCCCGACCACGGCGACGACCTCGCCGTTCTCCCCGTCGGCGGTACGCAGCCGGACGGGGATCGCCTCGTGCCGGGCGGGCACGTCGCCGTACCAGACCGGGTCGCCCTCCCGCCAGATCCGGCCCTGCCGGTGGGCGACCTCCAGGTGCGCGACCTCCGGCCCGCCGACGATCCGCCCCACCTGGTCGTCGAGGTACGCGGTGGGGGCGGTCGTCGGGCGGACCTGGGCCACGCAGAGGAACGTCCCGTCGCCGTCCACCGGCACCCACAGCAGCAGGTCGGCGAAGGAGAGGTCGGACAGCAGCTGCCAGTCCCCGGCGATCCGGTGCAGGTGGTCGATGTCGGCCGGGCGGAGCTGGGTGTGCTCCTCGGCGAGGTCGCGCAGCGTGGACACGAGACACAGCGTGCCACGCCGGCGGTCACATCGTCGCGGTGACCTTCTTCAGCCCGCGCGGGGCGTCCGGGTCCTCGCCCCGGGTCAGCGCCAGGGCCAGGGCCAGCCGCTGCAACGGGAGGATGTCCAGCAGCGGGGCGTACCGCTCGTCGACCTCGGGGACGGCCATCCGGGTGGCCCCCTCGACGTCGGCGGAGCCGACCACCACCACGTCGGCGCGGCGCTCGCCGAGCCGGGGCAGCACCTCGCCCATCGACCGCCCGCCGGGGCCGGAGCCGACGACAGCGAGCACCGGGACGTCGGGGTCGGTCATGGCCAGGGGGCCGTGCAGCAGGTCGGCGCCGGAGAAGGCGAGCGCCGGCAGGTACGAGGTCTCCATCAGCTTCAGCGCGGCCTCCCGGGCGGTCGGGTACGCGTACCCGCGGCCGGTGGTGACGAGCTGGGCGGCGAACCGGTAGCGCGGGGCGAGTTGGGCCGGGGTGGCGTCGGCGAGGGTGCGCTCGGCCAGTTCGGGCAGGGCGGCGAGGGCGGCCTGCTCCTCGGCCGGCAGCACGCCGTCGCCGGCACGTACCCCCTCGACGAGCATCAGCAGCGCGAGCAGCTCGGCGGTGTACGTCTTGGTGGCGGCGACGGCCCGCTCGTGCCCGGCGGCGATGTCGACGGCGAGCTCGGCGGTCTCCACCAGCGGGGAGTCGGGCGCGTTCGTGACGGCGAGGGTGAGCGCGCCGGAGGCCCGGGCGACCCGGAGCACCTCGGCCAGGTCGGGCGAGCCGCCGCTCTGGCTGACCCCGACGACGAGGGCGTCGGAGAGGTCGGGCCGGGCGCCGTAGACGGTGATCGCGCTCGGCGAGGCGAGGCCGGCGGGGAGGCCGAGGCGGATCTCGGTCAGGTACGCCGCGTAGAGGGCGGCGTGGTCGGAGGTGCCGCGGGCGGTGAAGACCACGTGCCGGGGCCGGCGCTCGGCGATCACCGCCGCGACCCGGGCGATCGCCCCGGCGTGCTCGGCGGAGAGCAGGCGGTCGTAGCCGGCCGGCTGCTCGTCGATGTCGGCGGCCATGCCGGCCCCTGGACGGGTCACGGAGAACTCCCCCCTGCGCGAACGTCGCGCGATCGGTGCTCAGTCTTGCACCTTTGCGCCCACACGAGCAATGTAACGAACAGCAATGCGCAGTGGATCACCGAATCGACGCACCATCCCCTAGGCTTGCCCGGCTGGCGAACCGACTCACCGAGAGGACGACGTGCCCGACGGAACGGACGACTCCGCGCTCTCCGCGGAGGGGGAGCTCGCGCTCGCCCGCCTGGCGCTGGGCGACGGGGATCTCCAGCACGCCGCCGACCACGTCGCCGCCGCGCTCGTCCAGGCCCCCACGCTGCCCGAGGTGCACGAGACCCTGGCCCGGGTCGCCGCGGCCAGCGGCGGAGACCTGGATCTCTTCCCGCTGGGACACCACGCATTCGTCGGCGCGGTGGTGGCCCGCGCGCACCTGCTCGCCGCCGCCGGGCGACCGGCCGAAGGACTCGACCTGCTGGCCGCGGCCACCGGCTACGCGCCCGGCGCCGACTGGGCGAGCGTGCCCTGGGTGACCGCCCCCGAGCTGCCCGAACGCCTCGAACCCGAGCGGACCGCCCGGATCCTCATGCAGATCTGCGCGGCGGCCCCCGACCCGGTGCCCCGGCGGCTCCGCGACCCGCTGCGGCCGTACCTCACCCTGGCCCGCAACGCGGTCACCGTGCACCCCGGCCACCCGCTGCTGCTGGGCGCGGCGTCCGCGCTGGCCCGGCGGATCGGCGCGGTCGCCCTCGCCGTCACCTGGGCCTCCCGGGGGGTACGCGCGGAGCCGACCAAACTCGGCGAGGTCTGGCTCGGGTACGCGTACCGCAGCGCCGGCCGGACCCGGGACGCCCTGGCCGCCCTCGGCCGCGCCGTCGAGCACGACCCCGACGACCTCGCGGTCTACGCCGACATCGCCGGCACGCTCGCCGACGCCGGCCGGCTCGACGAGGCGCTCGACTGGATCGACCGGGCCCTGGCCCGCGACCCCACCTTCGACTGCGCCGCGCACACCGCGCACCGGCTGCGCTTCCAGCGCGACGGGGACGTGGCCCACCTGGTCGCCCTCGCCGACTTCGTCCGGGACCACCCCGACGACAGCCACGAGCACGGCGACCTCGCCGAGTGCTGCCGCAGCCGCCCCTGGCTGGGGCAGGTCACCCCGGCCGGCGGCCCGATGCTGGACGCGCTGCGGCAGGCCCTCGCCGCCGAGGGCGCCGCCCGGCTCGCCGTACGGCTGGACGCGCTGGAGCCGCCCAGCGCGATGCGTACCGTCGCGGCGGCCGTGCCCGGCCTCGACGTCGAGGTGGCCGAGGTGACCGACCCGGACCCCCGCCGGCCCCGCCGCGCCACCACCTGCCAGCTCTGGCGGTACGACGGCACCCACGCCGCGCCGACCCTGCCGGTCCCGTCGGCCGAGGCGGCCGAACGCATCCGGCAGCTCGCCCACCCGGCGTGGCCGCACCCACCGGCCGCCTACGACGTCGCGGTGGGGCTGGCCACCCTGGAGCTGGCCGACCTGCTCGCCCTGCTGGTGCACCCGCCCAAGGCGCCGCCGACCGCGCTGGGCCGGGTGCTCGCCGGCCAGGACCCCTCGCTCTGGGTGCGCTGCGTGCAGGTCTGGGCCTGCCTCGGCCTGCTGCACCACCGCACCGACGAACCGTGGGCGGAGTCCACCCGGCGGCGGGTGCTGCTGGAACTGGTCTGGGGCGTCGAGGACTGGATCACCGAGGCGGCGCTGTTCGCCCTGGTCACCGCCGCCTGGGTCGATCCCGCGGTACGCCCCGACGTGGCCCGGGCGGTGGCCGAACGCCTCGCCGACGTGGCGGCCGTGTCCCGCGAACGCCGGGTGCCGATCGCCACCTCCGTGGCCCACCTGGCCCTGGCCACCCCGGCGCTGGACGAGACGACCAAGGCCCTGGCCCGCGAGCTGGCCGCCATCCCGGCCGCCGACCCACACCAGCGACCGGGGGCACTGCGCCGCCTCTGGCGCCGCCTCGCCGCCCTCCTCTGGCGCCCCTGACCAACGCGCTGGAAACGACCGCGGCCACGCCGTACCCGGGTGGGGTCGGCGTGGCCGCGGAGCGTGCGTCAGGCGACCGGGGCCTTGCCCAGGGCGGTCTCGGCCTGCTCCTCGGGGGTGGCGTCCGCGGGCGGGGCGTCGTTGGCCGAGCGCAGCGGGACCTCCTTGATGAACCAGGCGAGCACCGGCACCGCGATGGTGAAGACGACCGCCCAGAGGAAGACGTGCGAGATGGCGTCGGACAGGCCGCCGAGCACCAGCTCGCGCACCTGCGCCGGGAGCGCCTTGAGCTGCTCCAGGTCCATCCGGCCGCCCTCACCGCCACCGCCGCTGAACGCGCTGCCAGCCGCGGAGTCGGCGAGCCGGTTGGCGAAGATCGCGCCGAAGAGCGAGATGCCGAACGAACCGCCGATGGAGCGGAAGAAGGTGGCTCCGCCGCTCGCCGCGCCGAGGTCCTTCTGCTCGACGCTGTTCTGCGCGATCAGCATCGAGGTCTGCATGAGGAAGCCCATGCCCGCACCGAGCACGACCATGTAGACCGAGGACTCGGCCTTGCTGGTGTCGACGTCGAGCCGGCTGAGCAGGAACATGCCGGCGGTCATCACCACGCCGCCGACGATCGGGAACATCCGGTACCGGCCGGTCTTGGTGATCGTCCGGCCGACGACCAGCGAGACCACCAGCATGCCGAACATCAGCGGGAGCAACAGCAGGCCGCTGTTGGTGGCCGAGGCGCCCTGCACGGTCTGCTGGTAGAGCGGCAGGAAGTTCATCGCGCCGAACATCGCGAAGCCGAGCAGGAAGCCGATCACCGAGATGAGGGCGAAGTTGCGGTTGGCGAAGAGCCCGAGCGGCAGGATCGGCTCGACGGCGCGGCGCTCGACGAGGGCGAACACGACCAGGGCGACCAGGGCGAGGACGGCGAGGCCGAGGATCTGCGGCGAGGTCCAGTCGTACTCGTTGCCGCCCCAGGTGGTGACCAGCACGATCGCGGTGATGCCGACCGAGAGCAGCGCGGCGCCCAGCCAGTCGATCTTGTGCTCGGTGCGGTACTTCGGCAGGTGCATGGTGGTGGCCAGGACCAGCAGCGCGACGCCGCCCAGCGGCAGGTTGACGTAGAACGCCCAGCGCCAGGAGAGGTTGTCGGTGATGAAACCGCCGACCAGCGGGCCGGCCACCATGGCGATGGCCATGATCCCGGCGATCATGCCCTGGTAGCGGCCCCGCTCGCGGGGCGGCACCAGGTCACCGATGATCGCCATCACGCCGACCATCAGGCCGCCCGCGCCGAGGCCCTGGACGGCCCGGAACGCGATCAGCTCGATCATGCCGGTGTCGGCGCCGCCGAACATGCCGGAGCCGGACATGCCGCAGAGCGCGGAGCCGATCAGGAAGATCACCACGGAGGTGAGGAAGACGGCCTTGCGGCCGTACAGGTCGCCGAGCTTGCCCCAGATCGGAGTGGAGACCGTGGTGCCCAGCACGTACGCGGTGACCACCCAGGTGAAGTGGTCGACGCCGCCGAATTCGCCGACGATCCGCGGCAGCGCGGTGCTGACGATCATGTTGTCGAGCATCGCGAGCATCATCGCGATCATCAGACCGAACAGGACGACCCGGATGTTGGGTCTCGCCGTCGCCTGGGTTTCCTGAGTCATGGGTAAGCTCCCCCGGAGATGTGTCGCACTTACTTGCCGCCCGGCTAGTCACCTTACTAGCCGCACGGTAAGTTGGACAGCAGAAAACCGTCAAGTGAGTTGGGTGGTTCAGGTGAGGGAGAGCACAGGCGGCACGCGGGAACGCATCCAGGCCGTCGCGCTGGAGCTCTTCACCGAGCAGGGGTACGAGAAGACCTCGCTGCGGGAGATCGCCGAGCGGCTGGGTGTGACCAAGGCCGCCCTCTACTACCACTTCAAGAGCAAGGACGAGATCGTCAACAGCTTCGTCGAGGACCGGCTGCACCGGATGGACGAGCTGATCGACTGGGCCCGGTCGCAACCGGCCACCCTGGCCACCCGCCGGGCCCTGATCACCCGGTACGCCGACGCGATATTCGCCAGCGAGCAGCCGTCGGTGATGCGCTTCTTCGAGCAGAACCAGACCGTGTTGAAGAGCCTCGCCGCCGGGATGCAGATGCGGGAACGGATGCTGGGCCTCGCCGACCAGCTGTGCCGGGGCGACGATTCGCCCGCCGCGCAGCTCCGCGCCGCGCTCACCCTGTTCGCCGTGCACAGCAGCTGGTTCGCGGTACGCGCCCCGCACATCACCGACGAGGAGCGGAAGAAGATCGCTCTCGAGGTCGCCGACGAGCTGCTGTCGAAGATCGGCGAGGCCGGCTGACCCGCCGGTCACCGGCCGGTACGGGCGCCGTCAGTCGCCGGTGAGGTCCAGCCGGAGCCCGAGCAGCTCCACCCCCGGCAGCGGGGACCAGTCCTTCTCCGGCACCCGGACGAAGCCCATCCGCTGGTAGAGCCGGTGCGCCGCGACGGCCATGCCGCTGCGTACGCAGATCACCACCGCCGAGCAGCCCAGCTCGGTCGCCCGGGCCACGCAGGCGCGGACCAGCGCCACCCCGGCGCCACGCCCCTGCGCCGCCGGGTCGACCGCCAGCATCCGGAACTCCGCCTCGCCGGGCCCGGAGAGCTCCGCGTACGGGGTGCCGGCCAGCACGAACGTCACCGCCCCGAGCACCTCGCCGGTGCCGGTGTCGACGGCGACCAGCACCTCGCCGGTCTCCGCCCGGGTGGCCACGTCGGCGAGCACCACGGCGTACCCGTTCTCGCCCTTGAGCTGCCCGTCGGCCTCGTAGGCGGCGACCGTCAGCCGGGCCACCGCCGGGTGGTCGGCCGGGTCGGCCCGACGGACGCTGAGGCCGGTCAACCGATCACCGCGATCAGGTCGCCGTCCTGCACGACGTCACCCTCGTTGACCGCGATCTGCTGGACGACGCCGTCCGACTCGGCGATCACGGGGATCTCCATCTTCATCGACTCCAGGATCACCAGCGTGTCCCCCTCGGACACGGTGTCTCCGGCCGTCGCGACGACCTTCCAGACGTTCGCCACCATCTCGGCGCGGATCTCCTCGGCCATGTCACGGCCCTCCCTCTCCACCGGTGTGCCTGCGAACGGTATCCAATCATGACCCGGGTCACGCCGGACGCGGAGCGGCCGGCACGCCGCTTTCGGCCCCGCCGGACCACGGGCGAGGCAACCCGCACTAGCATCAGCTCCGTCGGACCCCGGACGCCCGGAGGACCGGTACGCGACCTCCGCCGCGCTCGCCCGCGGTCGGACCGTGACCAGCACAAGGAGGCACAGCATGGCGAAGAAGGCCCGTAGGAAGAAGGCCCGGAGGAAGAGCAACGCGAACCACGGCAAGCGCCCCAACTCCTGATCGTCGGCGGGCCCGTGCCCGCCTGGAGGATCAGCAGCTCCCCCGGCCCCGGGCCGGGACACGCCGGTGGCCCGGGTCGGATCCGACCCGGGCCACCTGTTTCTGTCAGCTCAGTGCGGCGTGCGCTCAGTCCGCCAGCTCGCGGGACTCGGTGCTCTCGAAGACCACCAGCTCGGTGAGGCGTACCCGCAGCCGCTCGCGCAGCTGCGCCGGCGCGGTCTCGTTGCCGCAGCACCGCGCGACCAGCGCCTTCACCTCCTGCTCGATGCCGTACTCGCGCAGGCAGTGCCCGCATTCGTCGAGGTGGGTCCGGATCAGCACCCGGCGCTCGTCCGCGCACTCCAGATCCAGGTAGAGGTACACCTCCGCGAGCACCTCGCGGCAGTCCGTCTCGTGCGGCTCTCCACAGCTCACGGTCACACCTCCCGGCCGGCGGCGGCGGTCGAACCCTTCGACGACGGCGCGGAGGAGAAGCCCCGCTCCGCGGCGTACTGCTCGAGCAGCTTGCGCAGATTACGTCGGCCGCGGTGCAGCCGCGACATCACCGTGCCGATCGGCGTACCCATGATGTCGGCGACCTCCTTGTAGGAGAAGCCCTCGACGTCGGTCAGGTACACCGCCATACGGAACTCCTCCGGCAGCTGCTGGAGGGCCTCCTTGACGTCGCTGTCCGGCAGGCGGTCCAGCGCCTCGGTCTCCGCCGAGCGCAGCCCGCTGGAGGTGTGCGACTCGGCCTCGGCGAGCTGCCAGTCGGTGATCTCCTCGGTCGGCGCCTGAATCGGCTGGCGCTGCCGCTTGCGGTAGGAGTTGATGTAGGTGTTGGTCAGGATCCGGTAGAGCCAGGCCTTCAGGTTCGTGCCCTGCTCGAACTGGTGGAAGGCCGCGTACGCCTTCAGATACGTCTCCTGGACCAGGTCCTCGGCATCCGCCGGGTTGCGGGTCATCCGCAGTCCGGCAGCGTAGAGCTGATCGACGAAGGGCATCGCGTCCCGCTCGAAGCGGGCCCTGCGCTCGTCCGTCTTCTCGGTGGTCAACCGCACATCCCCTCGCGTCGGATGCTTCCTCGCCGAGGATACGCGTACGGAGCTGTCCGTAGATTCACTTCCGGCCGGTGTGCTGGTGCTCACCGCGGCCGGCGCCTCGGCGGGCCACTCCGGCGCGTCCAGCAGCCGCCTCAGCTGCCGCGCGTCCCGCTTGTCCCGCTCCCGGCTCCGTGTCTCGGTCGGCACCGGTCACCCCCCTCGGCTGGAAATGTCGTCCAGGGGTAGTAACCGCGCAGTGGGGCGACACATTCCTACCCCCGCCGTTCCTGGTCCCCGCCTCGGCCGCGACCGACGCTGGGACCAGGAAGGGCCTGGGAGGATGGTCCCGAATGCCCGAACCGGTGCATCCGGCACCATCCGTAGCAACGACCCGCCGCCGCCCCCGGTCACGCCCCGCAGCGGAGCTGGCCGGTCGGGGTC
>NZ_QGKS01000240.1 GCF_003172935.1 Micromonospora sicca
TCGGAGATGTGTATCAGAGACAGCTCCACACGTGGAGAACGCGGCTGCCGGACTCGGGTGACGAGCAGGGGCGCTCGCGGCGGCCGGTCAGCGCCTCCAGCGCGACCACGTCGGATGCGCACGCCGTGATGTCCGGGTGCTGCGACCCTCGGTGCCGGGGGCGGCCGTCCCCTGAGGGGGGCCGCCGGCCCGGTCGGCCGCCGCGAGCGGCCTACGTGAAGAGCCTAGCCGCGTGAGATGTGGCACACAATGGGAATATCGAAGCCGATCACGGACCCTCCGTGGTCGGCCGGGAAGTGTCGGACCTGCGGCGTACCGTTGTGGTCATGGCGCTCGACATTCCCCGGCTCGACGGCCGCTTCCAGGTCGTCAGCGAGTTCCAGCCGGCCGGCGACCAGCCGGCAGCCATCGACGATCTTGAGCGCCGGGTCCGGCGCGGCGACCGCAACACGGTGCTTCTCGGCGCGACCGGCACCGGCAAGAGCGCCACCACGGCGTGGCTGGTCGAGCGGCTGCAGCGGCCGACCCTGGTGCTCGCCCCCAACAAGACCCTCTGCGCCCAGCTGGCCAAGGAGTTCAGCGAGCTGCTCCCGCACAACGCGGTGGAGTATTTCGTCTCCTACTACGACTACTACCAGCCCGAGGCGTACATTCCGCAGACCGACACCTACATCGAGAAGGACTCCTCGATCAACGAGGAGGTCGAGCGGCTGCGGCACAAGGCGACCATGTCGCTGCTCACCCGGCGCGACACGATCGTGGTGGCGACGGTCTCGGCGATCTACGGCCTGGGCACCCCCGAGGAATACCTCGAGCGGGCCGTCCGGGTCGCCGTCGGTCAGGAGATCGAGCGGGACAAGCTGCTGCGCCGGCTGGTCGACATCCAGTACACCCGCAACGACATGGCCTTCCAGCGGGGCACCTTCCGGGTCCGCGGCGACACGCTGGAGATCATCCCGGCGTACGAGGAGCTGGCGCTGCGGATTGAGTTCTTCGGCGACGAGGTGGAGAAGCTCTACTACCTCAACCCGCTCACCGGCGACGTGGTCCGGGAGGTCGACCACCTGCTGATCTTCCCGGCCACCCACTACGCGGCCGGCCCGGAGCGGATGGAGCGGGCGGTCCGCGACATCGAGGTCGAGCTGGGCGAGCGGCTGGCCGAGCTGGAGCGGCAGGGCAAGCTGCTGGAGGCGCAGCGGCTGCGGATGCGCACCACGTACGACATCGAGATGATGCGCCAGGTCGGCTTCTGCTCCGGCATCGAGAACTACTCCATGCACATCGACGGCCGGCTGCCCGGCAGCCCGCCGCACTGCCTGCTCGACTACTTCCCGGACGACTTCCTCACCGTGGTCGACGAGTCGCACGTGACCATCCCGCAGATCGGCGGCATGTACGAGGGCGACGCGTCCCGCAAGCGGATGCTCATCGACCACGGCTTCCGGCTGCCGAGCGCGGCCGATAACCGGCCGCTGCGCTTCGACGAGTTCCTGGAGCGGGTCGGCCAGATGGTCTTCCTCTCCGCCACCCCGGGCCCGTGGGAGCTGGAGCAGGCCCAGGGTGAGTTCGTCGAGCAGGTCATCCGCCCGACCGGCCTGATCGACCCCGAGGTCATCGTGAAGCCCACCAAGGGGCAGATCGACGACCTGATGCACGAGATCAAGCTGCGCACCGAGCGGGACGAGCGGGTGCTGGTCACCACGCTGACCAAGAAGATGGCCGAGGACCTCTCGGACTACCTCCTGGAGAACGGCATCCGGGTGCGCTACCTGCACTCCGAGGTCGACACGCTGCGCCGGGTCGAGCTGCTGCGCGAGCTGCGCAAGGGCGACTACGACGTGCTGGTCGGCATCAACCTGCTGCGCGAGGGCCTCGACCTGCCCGAGGTGTCGCTGGTCGCGATCCTAGACGCCGACAAGGAGGGCTTCCTGCGCAGCGGCCGGTCGCTGATCCAGACCATCGGCCGTGCCGCGCGTAACGTCAGCGGCCAGGTGCACATGTACGCCGACAAGATCACCCCGTCGATGGCGGGCGCGATCGACGAGACGAACCGGCGGCGGGCCAAGCAGGTCGCGCACAACGAGGCGCACGGGATCAGCCCCGAGCCGCTGCGCAAGAAGATCCACGACATCCTCGACGACATCTACCGCGAGGCCGAGGACACGGAGAACAGCCGGGTCGGCGGCGCGGCGCGGCAGCTCTCCCGGGGCAAGGCGCCGGTCAAGGAGACCCGCAGCCGCAGTCGGGCCGGCGCCGCCACCCCCTCGCGGGAGGGGATGGCCCGGGCCGACCTGGCGAACCTGATCCAGGAGCTCAACGACCAGATGCTGGCCGCCGCGCGCGAGCTGCAGTTCGAGCTGGCGGCCCGGATCCGCGACGAGGTCTCCGACCTCAAGAAGGAACTGCGGGGGATGGACGCCGCCGGCGTGAGGTGACGGACGGAGGCCGGGGATGGGGACTTTCGAGGTCGTCGTCGGTCGGCCCGACGTCCGGCTGCGGCCGTTCGTCGACCGCTACGTCGGCTACCGCGAGCGGGCGGAGTTGCCGCTGGTACGCCGGCAGGCGGCCGGGGCCTTCGTGGTGCTCATCCTCGGCTGGGGCGCGCCGCTGGACGTTGTCGACCCGCGCTGCGCAGAGCGTGGTGCGTACCAGGTGGACTCCTTCGTGGCCGGCACCTTCGACGCGTACTGCCTGACCCGCACGGTCGGGGTGGGCACCGGGGTGGAGCTGCTGCTGGCGCCGCTGGCGGCCCGCCGGATCCTGGGCGTGCCGCTGGGCGAGCTGGCCAACCGGGCGGTGGCGGTGGAGCGGTTGCCCGGCGGGTGGCTGGACCGGCTCCGGTGCCGGCTCGCCGAGACGCCCGACTGGCCCGGTCGGTTCCACCTGCTCGACGCCGCCCTGGCCGCTCGGCTGGCCGCCGCCGAGCAGGTCGATCCCCGGCTGGAGTGGGCGTGGCGACGGCTGGCCGGCAGTGCCGGGCGGGTGGGCGTCGGCCCGCTCGCCGAGGAGCTCGGCTGGAGCCGCCGTCACCTGGCCACCGTGTTCCGGCGCGAGGTGGGGCTCCCCCCGAAGACCACCGCCCGGCTGCTCCGGTTCGCGGCGGCGCACGCGGCGCTGACCGGCGACCGGCAGGCGGGCGAGGGCGTCGCGGCTGGCGCGGCCGAGCTGGCCGTCCGCCACGGCTACTGCGACCAGTCCCACCTGATCCGCGAGTTCCGGGAGTTCGCCGGGGCGACCCCGGCCAGCCTGGCCAGGTCACATTCGTCCAATCCGGGGTGACCGGCGGGGCGCACACTGGCGGAATGCGAACCATCTATCCGATCTTCAGGTATCCCGATGCCCGCGCCGCCATCGACTGGCTCTGCACCGCGTTCGGTTTCACTGTCCACGCGGTGCACGAGGCCCCGGACGGCTCGGTGGCGCACGCCGAGCTCACCCTGGACACCGGCATGATCATGCTCGGCGAGCGGTCCGGGCCGCGGCCCCGACCGGCCGACGACGACTGGTCGGTCTACGTCGCGCTCGACGATGTCGACGCGCACTGCGCGCGCGCCCGCGCCGCGGGCGCCGAGATCGTCCGGGAACCCTTCGACACCGACTACGGCTCCCGCGACTACGCCGCCCGCGACCTCGCCGGCCACGTCTGGTCGTTCGGCAGCTACCGGCCCTGATCCGGCCGAGACCGAGGCGGGGCGGGTCGAGCACCGGGAAGGGCTGGAGGCGTCCGCCGTGGCCCCGGGTCGCCGATGCGGCCCGGGGCCGATCCCATGCCGCGCACCCGACCGCCGGTCGCACTCCGCAAGGGAGGTATTGCCCTGAGTGACGGCCGTGCGTACTCTCCGTCGGTGGGAGGCTGGAATGCCGTTGTCAGCAAGTCCTGTCATCCGGCGGGTGCGGCTCGGTGCCGAGCTGCGCCGGCTGCGTCACCGGGAGTCGCTCACCCTGGAGCAGGTCTGCGGCCGGCTCGGCTGGGCGTCCACGTCCAAGTTGTCCCGCATCGAGCTGGGGCAGAGCCGGCCGGACCTGGCCGACGTGCTCGACCTGCTCGACGTCTACGCGGTGCCGCCGAGCCAGCGGGAGGCGCTCATCGTCATCGCCCGGGACGCGGCGACCGGCCGCGGCTGGTCGAAGGCGCTCGGCGAGATGGGGGAGCGGCAGCGGGCGTACGCGGAGTTGGAAGCGGGCGTCGCCCGCCTCGTGGAGTACCAGCCCGCCGTGGTGCCCGGGCTGCTCCAGACCCCGGCGTACGCGCGCCTGCGGGTGACCGCCGGCGCGCTGCTCGACGACGAGGTGGACGTCGAGGCCGACGTGCGGGCCCGGCTCGCGCGGCAGGAGGTGCTGCGCCGGGCGGACCCACCCGACTACACCGCGCTGCTCGACGAGCGGGCCTGTGACCGCGGCGGCACGCCGGTCGAGGTCTGGCGAGATCAGCTGCGGCACCTGATGGCCCTCGCCGACCGGCCGAACGTCACCATCCGGCTGGTGGCGCGGGACGCCGCGCTCCACGGCGGCATCCACCCGTTGACCGGGTTCTCGCACTACGCGTTCCCGGACCCGGCCGATCCGCGGACCGTGCTGGTGGAGACGCTCACCAGCGACCTGCGCCTGGTGACCGATACCGAGGTGACCCGGTACGAGCGGCTGGTCGAGTGGTTGCTCGCGGTCGCGCTGCCGGCCGACGAGACGGCGGAGCTGCTGGCCCGGTGGGCCGAGCAGCCGGTGGTGCCGCGCCCCCGCGCCGCGCCGGACGTCCCGAACGGCCGCTGACCCGGCCCGGACCGGTCACTGGCAACCCCGCACGGGGTGTCGGCGCGCGGCCACCGGGCCCGGCGCCCCCGATGCCCGTCGGGACCGGCGGCCGGCGCGTCGCACGCACGCTAACCGGGGGGTACGACAGGTCAGGCCGGCACGTCGACGAAGTGCTCGACCAGGGGCGGGCCGGCGAAGTGCGGGCCGATCAGCGCGCGCCACTGCGGGAACCGGTCGCTCTGCCGGAAGTTGACGTCGTGCGCCTCGACCGAGTCCCATTCGACCAGCAGCACGAACCGGGAGGGGGACTCGACGCCCCGGGTCATCCGGGCCGAGCGGCAGCCCTCCGTGCCGGTGAGGATCGGGTACGCCTGCGCGTACGTGGCGGCGAAGGCGTCCTCGTGCCCGGGCGTTACGTCGATCAGCGCGACCTCAAGAACCATTCCCGAAGCCTCGCACGCCGCCCGTGCCGCGTGGGGGCAGGGGTCTTGCAGCAGGCCGCCGAAGACGCGGTGGCCCGGACCAGCGGGCCGCTGCTGTTCTGCGACACCGACGCCCGGGCCACCGCGGTCTGGGAGGAGCGGTACCTCGGCTCCGCCTCGCCGGTGGTCCGGGCGGCGGCCCGCCGGCCGGCGCTGTACCTGCTCACCGACCATGAGGGCGTCCCGTTCGACGACGACGGGCTGCGCGACGGGGAGCACCTGCGGGCCTGGATGACGGGGCGGTTCCGGGCGGAACTGGCCGACTGCGGGGTGCCGGTGGTGGAGCTGCGTGGGCGGCACGCCGAGCGGCTGGCCACGGCGGTGGCGGCCTGCGACGCCCTGCTGGCGGCCGGCTGGCCGCTCGCCGACCCGCTCCAGCCCGCCTCCTGAGGCGCCCGCTGCGCGCCTTCCGAAGGCACACCTAGCCTCCTAGGATGCCGTAGCGGGCGCGGCCCGCGGCACGCCGAAAAGTGATCCCATCGTCAATCGGGGCCGCCGGAGATGCGCCGGCCACCCCGGATGGTGAAGAATGGCGGCCGAGGAGGGGAGTATTCCCCCGCGACGGAGTCGTCAGCACGGACGGCCGCCGACCCTGGCGGCACGACCCGGCTCCGTCGGTCAGTGGCCCGTCACCGGGTCGGTGGCGGAAGAGACCTCCGACAGTCACCAGAGTCAGCGTCGACGCACCCCGGCCCCTCACCCGGCGTACGGTGTGCCCGACGCTGCGTGTCTGCCGGAGGATGGAATTGAACGTGTCCGGATGGGTGTGGGCCGGGACTCTCGTCGCGATGACGGCGGTCCTGCTCGTCGACCTCTTCATCATCGGTCGGCGCCCCCACGAGCCCAGTGTGCGGGAGTCGAGCCTCTGGGTCGGCTTCTACGTCGGGTTGGCCCTGCTCTTCGGGGCCGGCCTCTGGCTCACCTCCGGCCCCAGCGCGGCCGGCCAGTTCTACACCGGGTGGCTCACCGAGTACAGCCTCTCGGTGGACAACCTCTTCGTCTTCGTGATCATCATGGCCCGGTTCGGGGTGCCCCGGCAGTACCAGCAGAAGGTGCTGCTCGTCGGCATCGTGCTGGCACTGGTCATGCGGGGCGGCTTCATCGCCGCCGGCGCCGCGCTGATCGCCCAGTTCTCCTGGGTCTTCTACATCTTCGGCGCGTTCCTGATCTACACCGCGGTCAACCTGGCCCGGCAGGGCGAGCCGGACGAGGACGAGTTCAGCGAGAACCTGCTGATCCGGTGGAGCCGCAAGGCGCTGCCGATCTCCCGGGACTTCGACGGCGCGAAGATGACCACCCACGAGAACGGCCGGCGGCTCTTCACCCCGATGCTGATCGTGATGATCGCGATCGGCACCACCGACCTGATCTTCGCCCTCGACTCGATTCCCGCGATCTTCGGCATCACCCAGCAGCCGTACCTGGTCTTCACCGCGAACGTCTTCGCGCTGATGGGGCTGCGACAGCTCTACTTCCTGCTCGGCGGGTTGCTGGACCGGCTGATCTACCTCAGCTACGGCCTGGCCGTGGTGCTCGGCTTCATCGGGGTGAAGCTGGTGCTGGAGGCCCTCGCCGACAACAACCTGCCGTTCGTCAACGGCGGCCGGCACGTCGGCTGGGCTCCGCACATCCCGATCTGGCTCTCCCTGACGGTCATCCTCGGCACGCTGGCCGTGGCCACCGCGGCGAGCCTGGTCAAGTCGTCCCGGGACCGACGCCGCGAGCTGGCCGCAGCCCGGCGCTGAGCCCGCAGTCGAGGAAAGGGGCGCTTCGGTCGTCGGGAGCGCCCCTTTTCCGCGTACGGGTCAGACGCGGTGCGCGCCCACCAGGGTGGCCTCCCGGTCGGGGGGAAGCCGCTCCTCGACCACCCGGCGCTGGAGGTAGCAGGCGTGCAGCATCCGCCGGTCGTCGCCGTGCGGCTCGGTGCTGACGATGCCGACGTGGTGGATCTGGCGGCCGGGCCGGGCGAAGAAGTAGAGATCGCCGGGGCGTTCGTCGCCGAGCGCCAGCGGGGTGGTCGCCCCGGCCTGGGCGTGGGCGTCCCGGGGGAGCGTCAACCCGAACCGGCGCCAGGCCAGGCGCACCAGACCGGAGCAGTCGATGCCGTGGCTGGAGAGGCCGCCCCAGATGTAGACGAGGCCGCGGAGGCGGTCGGCGACGGGCAGGGCCTCCTTGGCCTCCGGCCGCTCCTGCGGGAGCGGGACCACGTCGGTCTCGGCGACCCAGAGCGGGTCGACGCGACCGGGAACGTGGCACGGCAGCCAGCCGTCGAAGAGCGGTCCGGCCCGGAACAGTCGGGTGCCGAGCCCCACCCCGGTCAGCGCCGGCGGGCCGCCGGGCGTGGCGTGCAGGTCGGTGGCGAGGGCGTCGACCACGAACTGCGGGGACCGCTGCCGTTCGGGCCGGAGCGGAGCCAGCTGGGCGGCGGGCAGCCAGCCCGGGTAGCCGCGCGGGTCGAGCTGCGCGGCCGGCTGCTCGACGGCGACCACGTGCGCCCAGCCGTCGGCGCGCAGCTCGGTGACGAGCACCCGCTCACCGAGCAGCAGTTGGCTGAGCACGCAGTCGCCGACCTGCTGGTCGTGGTCGAGGCCGGCGATCCAGGCCGGGACGTCCGGGTCGCCGGCGAGGGCGGGGCCGTCGACCGGCCGGACCGCCTCGGGGGCGGCCCAGAGGGTCGCCACCGGGACCCGGACGACGGCCTCGCGGCCCGGTTGCAGCTCCACGTCCACCCCCACCTCGCGCCGCTGTCTCCCGCGACCCTATGAAAGATTCCAACGGCCATCAACTGCGGGTCTGCATCTTTGCTTCAGTCGCCACCGAGGTGACACCGAGACCGGGGGCGTCCGGCAGCACGACGGTGGCGCCGTCGTACCGGATCCCGTCCCGCACCGGTGACCAGGCCAGCCACCAGGCGGCGTCCAGGTCCGACACCGCCGTGGTGCCGTAGGCCGCGACCAGGCTGGCCGCGGCGCCCACGCCGATCTGACTCTCCATCATCGAGCCGACGATCGTGCCCATCCCGTGCGCGGCGGCCAGGTCGAGCAGCGTGCGGGCCGGGTGCAGGCCGCCGCACTTGGCGAGCTTGACGTTCACCATGTCGGCCGCCCGGCGGCGGATCACCTCGACCAGGTCGCGCACGTCGAAGACCGACTCGTCGGCGAGGATCGGCAGGTCGACGCGGTCGCTGACCCAGGCCAGCCCGTCCAGGTCCCAGCGGGCGACGGGCTGCTCGACCAGCTCGACGTCGAGGCCGGCGTCCTCGATGCCGCGGATCACCCGGACCGCCTCGCGCGGCGTCCAACCCTGGTTCGCGTCCAGCCGGATCCGCACCCCCGGCCCCACCGCGGAACGGACCGCGCGTACCCGGTCCAGGTCCCCGCTGGCGTCGGTGCCGACCTTCAGCTTGAGCACGTCGAACCCCTCGGCCCGGCGCTGCTTGGCCGCGTTGGCCAGGTCCATCGCGTCGCCGGCGGCCAGGGTGACGTCCGTCGGGACCCGCCGGGTGGTGCCGCCGAGCAACCGGACCAGCGGTACGCCGAGCCGCCGGGCGGCCAGGTCATGCAGCGCCACGTCGACGGCGCCCTTGGCGGACTCGTTGCCGGCCACCGCCCGTTGCACCTCGGCGCACCGGGCCACCAGGTCGTCGGCGTCCCGCCCGAGCAGGGCCGGCACGATCATCTCCCGGACGCACGCCTCCGCGCCGGCGATGGACGCGCCGGTCACCTGCCAGACCTGCGGCGCCTCGCCGAAACCGGACCGCCCGTCGTCGTCGATCACCTCGACGACCAGGGTGTCCACGGTGGTGGTTCGGCGCAGCGCGGTGACGAACGGGGTGTGTAACGGGGCGGAAAGCCGGTGGGTGCGTACCGCGGCGATCGTCATGTGCGGCACCCTATATGCAGGCGGGCGCGAACAGGGGAGGCCGGATGGTGCAGCGGGACTGGCAACTGGTGGGCGCGCCGAACGCCCGTGATCTGGGCGGCCTGCCCGCGGCGGACGGGCGGCGGGTGCGGGCCGGCCGGCTGATCCGCACCGCGGCGCTGGGCCGGTTGACCGACGAGGACCTGCCGGTGCTGGGCAAGCTGGCGCCGGCCTGCGTGGTGGACCTGCGGGGCGCCGCCGAGCAGGAGGTCGCCCCGCCGGACCGCGTGGTCGGCGAGCCCCGGGTGGTGCACCTGCCGGTGTACGACCCGGCGCACCCGGTCTTCACGTACGTCTCGGCGGTGCTGCTCGGCCACGACCTGGACGCGTACGACGAGCTGGCCCGCGAGGGCATGCCGGCGGCGATGGCGCGGATCTACCGGTGGTTCGTCACCGGGGAGGCGGCCCGGGCCGGGTTCGGGGCGGCGGTGCGGCTGGCGGCCGAGGAGCGGAACCTGCCCCTGCTGTTCCACTGTTCGGCCGGCAAGGACCGCACCGGCTGGCTGGCCGTCGTCCTGCTCACCGCGCTCGGGGTGGACGAGGCGACGATCCGGGCGGACTACCTGCGGCACAACGAGCTGACCGAGAGCCTGCGCGAGGTGCTGCTGGCCGCGATGACCCGGCGGCAGCCGGAGTTGCACCCGGCGACGGCCCGGCCGCTGCTGGAGGTGCGGGCGGAGTACCTCGACGCCGCGTACGACGAGGTGCGGCGGGTGCACGGCTCGCTCGGGGCGTACCTGCGCGACGGGCTGGGCGTGACCGACGAGGTGGTCGCCGCGCTGCGGGACAACCTGCTCGACTGAGGCGTCCCGCCGGGGCGGGACCGTTCCGGCCGGCGGGGGCGTCAGGCAGCGTCGGCCAGGGTGTGGCGGGCGTCCCAGACGCGGGCGGAGATGTCGGCGATCAGGCGGCAGGCGTCGTCCTCGACCTCCTCGCCGCTCGGCCCGCCGTCGGCCAGGTCGGTGGTGGTGCAGACGACGATCGCGTACGGCGGGGCGTCGGTCGGGAAGACCACCCCGGCGCCGTGCCGTATCCCGCGTACCCAGCCGTTCTTGTGCGCGATCCGAGTGCCCTCGGGCAGCCCGGCGGCGAGGTCCTCCCGGTGCTCCTGGGCGAACAGCACGTCCAGCATCGCGGCGCAGCTCGCCGGGGCGGCGAGCGGGCCCGGACGGTCGACGCCGGCCGCCAGCCCGCCGAGCAGGGCGGCGAGGTCGGCGGCGGTGACCAGGTTGGTGATGCCGGCCTCCCGGGCGGCGAAGTCCTCGATGCCCCGGCCGGTGACGCTGTGCCGGGCCCCGCCCAGCGCCCATGCCTGCGCCACGGCCGGCAGCCCGACCTGGCCGAGCACGATGTTGGTGGCCAGGTTGCTGGAGCGCACGATCATCCGCTCGGCGAGCCAGCGCAGCGGCGCGGTGCCGCCGACCCGGTCCCACACGGCGTCGTCGTTGTCGTAGTCCCGGGTGCAGGAGAACCGGGGCGCGCCCGGCAGCGCGGAGTCGAACGCGTTGCGCACCGGGATCGGCGCGTCCAGGTCGAGGGTGCCGGCCTCGGCGGCCCGGTGCAGCGCCACCAGCACGGCCGCCTTCATGGTGCTGGCGGCGTAGTGGGTGGCGTCCGGCTGCCGGGTCCAGGTCGGTCGGGCGTCCAGCCGCCCCACGTACGCGGAGACGGTGCCGGGCACCTTGTCCAGGTGGGCGTCGAGGTCGTCCCAGATCATGCCGGTGAAGGTAGCCGATCATCGGCTGCGGCGGGGCAGCGGTCCACCGCCGGAAGGTCCTAACGTGCGGAGATGACGACGACCCCCGCGTACGACGAGATCGCCGACTGGTACGAGCAGTACGCCACCGACACCTCCGTCGACTACATGGACCGGGTCCGCCGGCAGCTCGCCGAGCTGCTGGGCAGCGGCCCCGGCCGCTGTCTCGACCTCTGCTGCGGCACCGGGGTGCACGCCGCCGAGCTGCGCCGGCTGGGCTGGGACCCGGTCGGCGTCGACCTCTCCGACGGGCAGCTCCGGCACGCCCGCGCCCGCCTGCCGGTGGCCCGCGCCGACGTCGCCGCGCTGCCCGTCGCCGACGGGCGCCTGCCCGCCGTCACCTGCGTGCTGGGCCACACCGACCTGCCGGACTACCGGGCGGTGATCGCCGAGGCGGCCCGGGTCCTCGCCCCGGGCGGGCGCTTCGTCCACGTCGGCGTGCACCCCTGCTTCACCGGCGCGTTCGCCGATCGGTCCGACCCCGAGCGGATCGTGATCGACGGCGGGTACGCCGAGCGGGAGCGCAGCTTCCGAGCCTGGTCGCCGCATGGTGTTCGGGCAAGGGTGGGTGCCTGGCACGTCCCGCTGGCCGACCTGCTCAACGCGGTGACCACCGCCGGCCTGACGCTGACCCGGGTCACCGAATCCGGCTCCGGCCCGGTTCCCGACATCCTCGCCCTCCAAGCCACCAAACCCACCTGACCCGCCCCGGCGTGTCATGGCGATGACTTCATGATGGCCGGGCCGGGGCGGGTCAGGTGGGTTTGGTGGCTTGGAGGGCGAGGATGTCGGGAAC
>NZ_QGKS01000048.1 GCF_003172935.1 Micromonospora sicca
CGTCTTCAGCGCGTACAGCGGGCTCGTGCCGATGTCGCCGTACACCACACCCCACGCGCCCAGCAGCAGCCCCGGCCCCGCCGCCTTCCCCGCCGCCCGGTCCCCGGTCGGCTGCGGCGCGGGCGCCACTTCCCCCTGCCCCGTGTCGCCTACCGCGGGCTGCTCGTCGTTCGATCGCTCCGACACCCCACAGGCATACCAACCCGCACCCAATCCCGACGGCGGACGCTCGGAACTGCGCCGGTCCGCCCAGGCGGCGGAGGTGCGCGGCGGCATGAACGTCGGCGGCGTGGGAAGAAGCGTGCTGCGGCTGCTGGTGGTGCTCGCCGCCGCGTCCGGCTGCCTCGACGTGTTCTGACTGGCTCGACTGGGTGGCTTCTTCGCCAGCGTGATCACCGGCAATCTGGTGCAGTTCGGCCATGCGGTCGCCACGGCGGAGACTCCCCTGCTGGCGGGCCGACGGCGGTGGGCGGCTACGCGGTGGGCGTGGCCGGCGGCACGCGGTACCTGCGCCACGCCAGGCCGGGCTGGCACCGCCGGACCGGAATGGTCGCGCCGGCCGAGGCGGTGCTCCTCCTCGCTGTCGCGGCGGCTGGATGAGCAGCGCAGCGCACCCCGGGTACGCCGGCGGGCCGGTGTTGCTCGGCGGCGCCCTGCTCGGCGCGTTGGTGCTGCGCGTGGCGCCGATCTGGGCGCCCGCCCTGGCGGCGGCATCGGTCATCAATGTCGTGGTCGTCGCCGCCGGCCTGGCGCGGCGGATGGCCCCGATCACCGACCGGAGGGGGGCACGAGTGAGAGCCGTGGTGTACGAGGACGTGCGGACCGTCGGGGTGCGGGAGGTGCCTGACGCGACGGTGGAGGCGGAGACCGACGCGCTGGTGCGAGTCACCTCCAGCGCCCTGTGCGGCACGGACCTGCACATGTACGACGGGCGGACCGGAGCCGACCCGGGCCTGGTGCTCGGCCACGAACCCCTGGGTGTGGTCGAGCAGGTGGGCCGCGCGGTGCAGACCGTCCGACCGGGCATGCGGGTGGTGGTCCCCACCCATCTGTTCTGCGGCACGTGCGCGATGTGCGCCCGGGGGCTCTCCGCGGCCTGTCTACGCGCGCGGGCCGAGGGGCCGGGAGCGGCCTACGGATACGCCGGGATGGGCCCCTACCGCGGCGCCCAGGCCGACCTGCTCCGTGTGCCGTGGGCCGACGCGAACTGCCTGCAGGTGCCCGGAGAGCCCGGCGACGCGCACGAGGACGACTTCGTGCTGCTCGCCGACGCGTTCGTCACCGGCTGGCACGCCGCCGCCACCCTCGCCGGGGTGGAACCCGGTGACACGGTGGCCGTGTTCGGCGGCGGCACCATCGGCCTGCTCAGCGCCTACTCGGCCCTGCTCCGCGGCGCCCGCGTCGTGTACTGCGTCGACCGGGTGGACGCCCGGCTGGACAAGGCGGGCGAAATCGGGGCGGTCCCGATCGACTTCCGCCGCGGCGACCCGGTGGAGCAGATCCGGGAGGACAGGGCCCGAGCCGGGCTGCCCCTCGGCGAGGACAAGCTGGGCGGGGTCGACAAGGTCGTCGACGCGGTCGGGTTCCAGGCCGCGGACCGGGAACGCCCCGACCAGGAACGCCCCGACCAGGTGATCGCCGACGCGGCACGGCTGGTCAACCCGACCGGCGCGATCGCCGTCGCCGGGGTGTACCCGGACAAGGACCTGCACCCGCGCCCCGGCGCGACGACCCACGAAGACCTGGTCGCGCCGTGGGGGACGCTCTTCGGCAAGGGCGTCGCGGTCCGGTTCGGCCGCACCCACGACCGCCGCTACACCCGGCTGCTGCGCGACCTCGTGGTCTCCGGCCGGGCCAGGCCCGGCGTCATCGTCACCCACCACGGCAGCCTCGACGACGCACCCGAGCTGTACCAGCGCTTCGACCGCCGCGAGGACGGGGTGATCAAAGCGGTGCTGCACCCGTGACACCGATCCGACCAGCCGGCCCCGACAACCCTAGGTGGCGGACCAGGTGACCTTCGGCGGTCGAACGGCGGCGCACAGCGGGTGACCTCTGGCGTCGGTGAGCCCCAGCCTGGCCGTCAGGCTGCCGGCACCGACCGCCGCCTGCGCGTTGGCTGCCTCGACACCGTCCAGCCACAGCTTGGCCCGCCGGAACATGGTGAACGTGCCGGTGTCGTCGATCTCGCCCCAGGACAGGTAGATGAAGCGCCGACCAGGTCCGCCCTGGATGTGCGGCCCGCGCACGTCGAGACTTCCGTCGGTGACGGTCGCGGCAGTGCAGTCCAGGTCCCAGGTCACGGCCGCGGCGTCGCCCGGCTGCAGGTCGAGCCACCGGGTCGGCTGGTCGCGCCGCTGCACGCCGACATGGATGTTGCGGTAGCCGGGGAAGTCGCCGCTGCTGCCGCAATCGCGCCCGGGAAGGTCGTGGCCCTCGATGCGGATCCGCACCAGGCCAGCGTAGACCCGGGGCGTCGGTCGAGGGACCGGGCGAGACCGAGCCGCCCGGAACGCGCGATGCCGACCCACCGTACGCATTCATGACGCATGATGCCTCCACGCCACGTACCCGCAGGTGCGTAAGGTGGTTTCGGCCCGTGAGACCCTCCACCGGGCCAACTCCGTCAACTGCCGTCGGTGCACCTGTCACGGATCGGTGCCCTGTTTCCGTCGAACTGGTTGGCAACGCGACCCAGCCCATCACCGGCAGACAGGAAGTGGTTCGATCATGAAGATCGTCGTCATCGGCGGCACCGGCCTCATCGGCTCCAAGCTCGTGGACAGACTCGGTGCGCAGGGCCACGAGGCGGTGCCCGCCTCACCGAAGACCGGCGTGAACACGCTGACCGGCGAAGGCGTGGGCGAGGTGCTCGAGGGCGCCGACGTCGTCGTCGACGTGTCGAACTCTCCCTCGTTCGAGGACGCCGCCGTGCTGGAGTTCTTCGAGACGTCCACCCGGAATCTCCTCCCCGCCGCGGCGGACGCCAGGGTGGGGCACTACGTGGCGCTCTCCATCGTGGGCACCGACCGGCTGCCGGACAGCGGGTACATGCGGGCGAAGGTCGCCCAGGAGAAGCTCATCGTCGCGTCCGGGATCCCGTATTCGCTGGTGCGCGCCACGCAGTTCTTCGAGTTCGTCCAGGGCATCGTCGACGCCGCCACGGACGGCGACACCGTACGCCTCGCGTCGGTGCTCATTCAGCCGATGGCGGCCGCCGACGTCGCGACGGCGGTGGCCGAGGTCGCGGTCGGTGCGCCGACGAACGACGTGGTCGAGGTCGCCGGGCCGGAGCAGTTCCGCCTCGACGAGCTGGGCCGATCCGTTCTCGGCGCCCGTCACGACCCGCGTTCGGTGGTGACCGACCCCGCCGCCCGGTACTTCGGCGCCACGCTGGGCGAACGCTCACTCGTTCCCGCCGACGGTGCCCGCGTCGCCGGTACGCGCCTCGACGACTGGCGCGCGCAGGCGGCCCGCAAGCAGTAACCCGCCACGTCGGCGCGACGGTCGGATCCGTCGGCTTGCCGAGGCCCTCCACCAGCTCCCGTACCGCCTCGGTGAACGGCTCGTCGGACTCGCGGCCCTTGTGTCGGCTCAGCGCAGCGCGCCGTCGCGGAGCAACGCGTGCGCGCCGACGGTCTGGTTGACGATCTGCGTAACCCGTACGTCGACCGCGATGCTGGCCAGCGCCACCGCGTCGGGGCGGCTGACGTCGTACCACCGTTGCATCAGGGTCAACATCGAGTTCAGGGCCATGAACGTGGCGTCGTCGAGGGTCGCGCCGACGCCAAGTGTCAGCCAGGCGTCCGCGGTTCGGGCCACGGGCCCGGTGACCGGGAAGTCGTCGCGGACGTCGAAGGTCAGGGTCACCTCGTCCATCGGGCACTCGATCGCGGTACCGCCGATTTCCCCGTCCCCCTGCGCGGCGTGCCCATCCCCGACTGAGAACAGTGCCCCGTCGACCGGGATCGGCAGCAGCAGGGTGCTGCCGGCGGTCAATTCCTTGCAGTCCAGGTTGCCGCCGCAGGGTCGGGGCGGGATCGTCGAGTGCCGCCCCGGTTCGGCCGGCGGCATACCGAGCACCCCCATGAAGGGACGCAGCGCCACCGTGTGGCCTTGCTGGTTGCGGCCGGTCATGGCCACCGGGTCCAGTTCCCAGGCGTGCACCACCCCTTCCTCCTCGACGCCGTACCGCTGGTTGAAGCCGCTCGGCCAGCCGCCGGCCACGGTGGTTCCCCAGGTGGCCGGGACGATCGCGTCGATGCGTACCTCGATGGTCTGGCCCGCTCGGGCGCCGCGGACCGCAACCGGACCGATCAGCGCGTGTCCGTGGTCGGGCTGGTATTGCGGTGCCCGGGGCCGTTCCCGGTTCCGCCCGCCCGGGTACGGGCCGGCCGACCACCAGCAGTCCAGGGTGCGGTAGGTGACGGTGTCGCCGGGGTCGATGGTGAGCACCGGCGGGAAGTCGGGGGAGAAATGGCCGTGCAGGGTTTCATCGCCAGGTGCGAGGGTGTGTCGCATCTGCGCAGGCTAGTTGCTGTTCCTGGGGTCGGGCGTCCAGGGGCGCGTCGGTGGCCACGACATGAGTTGCCCGGCGGCTCGGTCGGTCGCACGGCAGCCCGCGCCGTCTCGGCGTGCGTGCCCGTCCGCGTGTTCCACTCGTCGTCGCCGAGGTCGTCGAGGGCGATGTTGATGACGTTCGCCGGCACCGCGTCAGCCAATCGCTTGAGGTGCTCGTCCTCGTGTGAGCGCCGCGTTGGGCATGGCCGAGGCCGGGTAAGCGCGCAGCGACCGAGCCCAGGACCAGGGAGGCAAAGTTGAACTACCAGAAGTCAGACGTCGAGGTCGTCTACCGGCGCGGTGACTGGAACAGCTGGAGCGACATCGTGCGGTGGCTCGAACGCGGTCTCAGCCGCGACCAGCAGGCGGACAACGAGCTCAGCGAGGCTGAATCGCGGCAACTGCCGGACGGCTTCCGCAGGCTCGACCAAAAGGGCGAACGCTTCACCGACGACCCCGCCGGCGCCTACCGCGCGCTGCAGTCCGTCCAGTGACCCGAGGGAGGATCCCATGGCACGCGATCGTGCGGAGATGACCACCGGCCAGCTGCGCAAGGAGGCTCAGCGAGCTGGCATCGACAACACCGACCAGATGAACAAGGCCGAGATGATCGACGCGCTCGGCGGGTCGACCAACGTCAACCGCGGTGGCGGCCAAACCCAGAAGGATCCGAAGCCGAAGGGGGTAAGTCCGCAGGACTACAAGAACCTGCCCGGCAATCAGACCTGACCCGGATCGGCGTCTCGCCCAGCGGCGAGACGCCGACGTCTGGATCGAGGCGCCACCACCGGACTGCCCGCAAGCGGGCGTTTCCGGGCGGCAAGCGCCGCTGGCAACCCGCCCTCCCGCACAAGTGCGCTGATGGTTCCGCTGGTGTTAGGTCAGCGCGCGCAGGGGAAGTCACCCGGTCAGCAGGGCCCGTTCCCGGGCCAGGACACGCCATAGGGGAGGCTGACATGGCCGCTGGCGAGCAGCTGCACGAACTGCGCCAGCGCGCCCACGACGCGGGCATCGAGGGCAACTCGAAGATGACCGAGGACCAGCTGCGGGAGGCCCTGCGCAAGGTCGGCAAGGGTACCGAACCACAGATGGCGAAGCGGGAAGCCAAGAGCTGACCATCGACCTGCGGTCGTCAGCATCCGGAGGGGTATTCGCGACGGCGCGGGCACAGCTGGTGACCGACCTGCTGAGGGTCAGGCTGCGGACGGTCGTGCCGCCTGGTGACCGCGGAGAGTGATCGTCGCTGAGGCAGACGTGGGAGGTGGCCAACGTGCAACATCACGAGCTTGTGGGTCAGGTCCAGGCGAAGGCGCGACTCGCCGATATCGGTGAGGCGACGTCCGCCATCCGCGCCACACTGCAGACGCTTGGCGAGCGGGTTCCGGAAGGACTAGCCGACAACCTCGCCGCTGAACTTCCTCGCGAGATCGGCGAATACCTGCGGCAGACCGCCGGGGCGCCCAGCAGGGGTGCCCGGTTCGACAGGGACGAGTTCGTCGGTCGGGTGGCCGATCGCGCGGGAATGGACCGGCCGGAGGCGGCGTTTGCGGCTCGGGTCGTCCTGGAAGTCGTCGGCGAGGCGACGCAGGGCGGCATCATGGACCGCCTTCAGGCGGCGCTTCCGACGGATATCCGTCAGATGGTTCACTCCGGTAGCAAGGGGGAACTACCGGGTTGATCGTCATCAGCCCCCCACCGCGGCCTTACCGCTGCGGACGAGGCTGGGGCAGGACGGAGACCCGCACCCCTTGTACGACAGACACAGCTGGCCCGGTAGAGCGTTTGGGGCAAGGCCGATCAACTGAACAGCTCTCGGAATCCCTCCCGCCATGACGGGTATCCGAGGTTCAGCCCCAGCGCAGACTTGACCTTGGCGTTGCTGGCCGCGCGGAGCTGGGTGCGCGGAGCTGGGTGCCGTAGTACACGGCTTGAACGCCGATCTGCTTCTCGGCCTCCTCCTTGGAGACGCGCCGCGGCGGAGGGGCGTCCAGGATTTCGGCCAGGTAGGGAAGCCACTCAGCCTGGGGGGCGGGCTCGTCCCCCACTACGTTCTAGATACCGGGGCTTCCCCTGCCGACCGCTTGCACGGTGGCCGACACCGCGTCGCGGACGTGAATGAACGGATACCGGCCGGTGCCCTCGCCGACAATCGGCACGTCGCCCGACGCGACCCCTGTTGCCCATTCTCCACCCGGCCCGATCGCGGTGCCTTGACCGTAGAGAAATCCGTATCGAAGGACGACGCCTTCGATCCCTGGTGTGCCCAACACCAGTGTCTCGGCCGCGATGTTCGCCTGTATGTGGCTTCGGATTGGCTCCGGGGCTTCCAGGTACAGCGGCGCCGACTCGTCCGTGGGCCCCGATCCGACCGGCTGGGTCATGAAGCTGGCGCTCTGCGCAACGACCCGACGGGTGCCGGCTTCACGAGCCGCCGTCATCAGTGTCTTGGTGCCCTCGCTCCGCAGCCGGTTGGTCACCTCCAGCCACTTCGCGTAGTCACGAGACGGCGCGGAGAGCGCCGTGACCTGGTTGATGATCACCTCCGGTTCGGCCTCGAGGATCGCCTGCCCGCATCGCGGCATCGTCCAGCCCGTCCATCAACGCCGGCCGCGCCCCGAGTGCCTCAATGACGGAGAAGTTCTCGCTCCGGTGGGTGCTGGCCGTGACCTCGTGGCCCAGGTCCACCAGCGCCTCGACGAGGGGCCGGCCGACCCAGGACCCCTGTTCCCGTTACGAGCGAGTGCGCTGTGGTGAGCACACCAACTCGCAGTCCGCCGTCACCAGCGGACGCTCCTCGTCTTACCCGCTGACGCGGTGCGAGGTTGACGCTTCGACGACCACAGCCAGGACAGGTCCTGGTCTTACACGGTCTCCACGTCCGTTCGATCCCGAAGGATATGGTTCCCGAGGCACTCCCGGTACCGACCAATCTGGCGTGTTTAGCCTGCCGTCGCAGGGGCCTCGCGCGCCGGATGGGTTTGATTATCACCTGCCCGACGGCAGTCACTCTAACACTGAAGCGCGCTCAAGAGCATCAGCGCCCACTCCGCTGGCAACAGATGTCAACCCCCGCGACGAAAAGCCGCACTGCCGTCTCCTTGCTGGAACGAGGTAGCTCTCCCCCTGGGCTGGTGCAGGACACAGGTTCACCACCTACCGTGCCGCGGCCTGCGCGTCGCCGGCGGTCGACGAACGACTGTATCGCCGATCCCCGGCCCACTGGCGTGACCTGGCGATCCGTACGGCATTCCTCTGCCGAACCAGCCTGGTCCTCATCGCCGCCATCATCTGGCTGCCATGATCGACAGGACACGCCCTGGACGAATAGGCCCCTAACCCGGGTTAGTGGTCGTAGGCGATTCCGTAGCGCTTCCGGGCCTCCTGTACGGTCTCGGGCTTGACCTCGCCGCGCCGGGCCAGGGCTGCGAGCGCCGCGACCACGACCGACTGCGGGTCAACCCCGAAGTGGCGACGGACGGCCTCCCGGGTGTCGGAGAGGCCGAAGCCATCCGTGCCGATCGAGTGCCAGTCCTGCGGCACCCACTGGCTGATCTGGTCCGGGACCGCGCGCATCCAGTCGCTGACGGCGAGCACCGGGCCGGGGGCGCCGGCCAGCACCCGGGTGACGTAAGGGATCCGGTCCTCGCCCTTGAGCTGCGCCGCGTCACAGTCCAGAGCGTCGCGGCGCAGTTCGCTCCAGGAGGTGGCGGACCACACGTCGGCCGCCACGCTCCAGTCGCTGGCGAGGAGTCGCTGGGCCTCCAGGGCCCAGTGAATGGCGGTGCCGGAGGCGAGGAGCTGCAGACGCGGGGCGTCCGCCGCCAACTCCTGGGCATTGGCTTCCTGGAACCGGTAGAGACCCTTGAGGATGTCCTCCTCGATGGCCGCGCCCGGCGGCATGGGCGGCTGGGTCTTCGCCTCGTTGTAGACGGTCAGGTAGTAGAAGACGTTTTCCGCGTCCGGCCCGTACATCCGGCGCAGACCGTCGCGGACGATCACGGCGACCTCGTATGCGAAGGCCGGATCGTAGGCGATCGCCGCTGGGTTGGTGGAAGCGATCAGGTGGGAATGGCCGTCCGCGTGTTGCAGGCCCTCGCCGGTCATTGTCGTACGGCCGGCGGTGGCGCCGATGAGGAAGCCGCGGCCGAGTTGGTCGGCGAGCGCCCACATCTGGTCGGCCGTCCGCTGCCAGCCGAACATCGAGTAGAAGATGTAGAAGGGAATCATCGGCTCGCCGTGGATGGCGTACGACGTGGCGGCGGCAGTGAAGTCGGCCATCGAACCGGCCTCGGTGATTCCCTCGTGGAGGATCTGGCCGTTCGTGGCTTCCTTGTAGTACAGGAGCGTGTCGCGGTCGACCGGGTCGTAGGTCTGTCCGCGCGGCGAGTAGATCCCGGCGGTGGGGAAGAGCGACTCCATGCCGAAGGTACGCGCCTCATCTGGAACGATCGGCACCCAACGCTTGCCCGTCTCCTGATCCCGCATCAGATCCTTGACCAGGCGGACAAAGGCCATGGTTGTTGCGATCTCCTGACTACCGGACCCCTTGGCCAAGGTTTCGAAGGGCTTGGCGGGCGGTTCGGGCAGCACCACCGGGTGGACCCGGCGAGCCGGGGCGGGCCCGCCCAGCGCGGCCCTGCGCTCGTGGAGGTAACGGACCTCCGGCGAGTCGGCGCCGGGGTGGGCGTACGGCACCAACTCATCGTTGAGCTTGCTGTCGGGGATGGGGAGTTCGAGGAGGTCGCGCAGCGCGCGGAACTCGCTGCCCGTCAGCTTCTTCATCTGGTGGTTGGCGTTGCGCGACTCGAATCCGGGGCCGAGCGTGTAACCCTTGATCGTCTGGGCGAGGATCACGGTTGGCGCGCCCCGGTGCTCGACCGCGGCCCGGTAGGCGGCGTACACCTTGCGTGGTTCATGGCCGGCCCGCGAGGCGTGGAAGCACTCGGCGATCTTCGCGTCGGTCAGCACCTTCGCCATCTCGACGAGCGCCGGGTCGGCGCCGAAGAAGTGGTCGCGGATGTAGCCGACATCCCGGGCCACGTACGTCTGGAACTGCCCGTCGGGGATTTCGCGCAGCCGGCGTACGAGCGCGCCCGTGGTGTCGAGCGCGAACAGGTCGTCCCAGGCCGAGCCCCAGAGCGACTTGACGACGTTCCAGCCCGCCGCGCGGAACTGGGCCTCCAGCTCCTGGACGATCTTGAAGTTGGAGCGCACCGGTCCATCGAGCCGCTGCAGGTTGCAGTTGATCACGAAGGTGAGATTGTCCAGGCCTTCGCGACCAGCGAGGGCGAGTGCGGCGGTCGACTCGGGCTCGTCCATCTCGCCGTCGCCGAGAAACGCCCACACCCGCGAGGCGGAGGTGTCCTTGATGCCACGGTGCTGCAGATAGCGGTTGAACCGCGCCTGGTGGATCGCCGACAGCGGTCCCAGGCCCATCGACACGGTTGCGAACTCCCAGAGCCATGGCAGCCGGCGCGGGTGCGGGTAGGAGGGGAGGCCATCGCCGCCAGCCTCCTGCCGGAACCGATCGAGGTGGCCCTCGGTGAGCCGACCGTCCAGGAAGGCGCGGGCGTAGATGCCGGGGGAGGCATGGCCCTGGAGGTAGAGCTGGTCGCCGGAGCCGTCGGCCTCCTTACCGCGGAAGAAGTGCTGGAAGCCGGTCTCGTAGAGCCAGGCGGCGGAGGCGAAGGTGGCGATGTGGCCGCCCAGGCCGTAGCGGCTGCCCCGGGTCACCATCGCGGCGGCGTTCCACCGGTTGTAGGCGGTGATGCGCCGTTCCATCTCCTCGTCGCCGGGGAATTCTGGCTCGGCGGCGGTCGGGATGGTGTTGATGTATTCGGTCTCCAGCAACTTCGGCAGCGCGAGCCCGGAGCCCTCGGCGTGTTCAAGAGTGCGGCGCAGGAGGTACGAGGCGCGGTGCGGGCCGGCTGCCGCGGTGACGGCGTCGAGAGAGGCGGCCCACTCGGCGGTCTCCTCGGGGTCGCGGTCCGGGATTTGATCGAGTGCGCTTGGCTGCTTTCGCCCGATGTCGGTCATGGTCGCCGCCTTCCGACGGTTCCGGACCTCTCGTCCGCTGAGCGGGAGGTCGAGACGGTGAGACAGGGGACCTGCCGGCCGGGACAGCTCGGGCCGATGGAGGTCCGATGCCACTATAGTTCTGATCGATGATCGATCAAAGGGCCGCGAGCAAGCTTTCCAGTGGCCACGGAAGTAGTATCCCAGGCCGCGAAATCAGACTTGGGGTGCACAACCGAGCACATGCTCCTTGACCAACTCGTCGACCCGGGGATCCCGTCGCCGAAAAGCCTCGACGATGGCCTCGTGCTCCTCCGCGTACGACTGCTGGCGGGTGCCCAGCCACCGGATGGAGAGGGTCGTCCAGACCTCGATACCGAGTGACTCCCAGGTGTGCAGCAGCACGCTGTTCCCGGATGCGCGCACCAACTCCCGATGGAAGGCGACCGTATGACGTACCTGGGCCTCGGCATCACTCCTGCGATCGGCCTCGTGAAGCGCGGCGACCTCGGGCTCCAGGACGGAGACGTCCTTGCCCAGTCGTGGCGCGGCAAGCGAAGCGGCGATCTGCTCGAGGCCCGCCCGCACGGGATAGATCTCCTCGAGGTCGGCCGCGGAGAGATTGCGTACCCGTACGCCCTTGTTGGGTGCGGACTCGATCAGCCGCAGCACCTCCAACTCGCGCAGCGCCTCCCGGACGGGCGTCTGGCTGACCTCCAGCTCCACGGCGATCCGCCGTTCCACGATCCGCTCGCCCGGCTTCCAGCGCCCGCTGACGATCCCCTCGACGATGTACTCGCGGATCTGCCGAGGCAGCGAGTGGACGACGGGCAGGGCCATGGGCGCTCCTCCGGAGTTGAGTGGCTGCCTAGACAATACGGCGGCCAATCGGAGGTTCGGCCCCAATTTCTATACGGTCCAGAGCATGATTATGCCCGGCCCTGAGATCTCTCCGTCTTGATGGCCTTCTAGATCGTTAACCGGAAATTCGGTGCAGGTCAGGCCGGGGGGGTAACGGGCGACGCGCCGTGTAGATCCGTGACAGGTGGATGAAGGGTGTCCAAGATCGGCGTTTCCACACACGTCAGACT
>NZ_QGKS01000047.1 GCF_003172935.1 Micromonospora sicca
CGAGCTTGTGGTGGGGGAAGTCGGCGGGCAGCGCGTCCCACTGGCAGCCAGTCCGGTCGAGGTAGCGGATCGCATCCACGACGTCCCGGCGGGGGTAGATGATCGGCCGTCCACGCCCGGTTCCGGCGGGCACGTGCGGGGCCAGGATCCGCCATTCGGCGTCGGTGGTGTCGGACGGGTAGTGCCGCGGCCGGCCGGTCGGCAGGTGATCGGCAACGGTGGCACCTACCTGAGCATCGAGCTGGGCTCGGAGCCGCTGGTGATCACCCGGGATGGGCCGGAACCCTCCGGGTGCTCTCCAACGTCTGTCGGCACCGGGCCATGACGCACGTCGCCGGCGGCGGTTCGTGCAGGACGTAGCCCTAACGCCGGCGCCGTGGGCGAAAGGGCTACCAGCCTCCCCGGACGGGCCAAGGTCGGTAGGGCGTACTGGTTGACGCGGGGGCTAACGCGAATGGCCAGTCGTTCCTCCCACCGGGGCAGTGTGGATCGCCAGGCCGCCGGTGATTTGCGGCCGGCCGACTGCTATCCACTGCGGGGCCGTTGATGTCCCTGGTGACAATTCACCCTCGTGGATTGCTTCGCCCGGGGTCACACCTCACACTGTCCGTATGGCTACCACTGCAGCCGGGCGGGTCCGTACCGTGACGGGCGCAGCGGTACTCGCCGCCCTGATCCTGGTGATCGCATTCGGCAACCCGGCCTACACAGACTGGGCGAAGAACCACACCTCGAACGATGCGTGGGGATTCTTTCTCAAGCAGTTGGCGTGGCCGACCTGGTCGTTCAGCTCTGATGATTCGGTGCGGACCATCCTCGCCAACGACATCAAGGCAATCCTGCTCGTGGTGCTGACTGGCGTCTTCGTGTCCCTCATGGTTGCGGCAGGGGCACCGCGCAGCGCGCGGCTGTTCTTCTCGAGCTGGGGAGCCTACGTTTTCGCCGCGGCGTCCGCCGGCCTCCTTGCCGCGTTCGTCCAGGTGGACGCGAGCCTGCGTGGCTCCTTCGGCTGGGCCGCCGGCGGTGGGATCTACGGACTGTTCGTCGGTTGGGTCCTCGCCATCGTGGTACTCGCCTCCCGGAAGTAAACCCCCATACCGCCTGAATCGCCGGCCAGCATCATCCGGCATAGCCGCTGTCGTCTGTCGTTGCGGCGCTGGTCAGGGCAATGGGGCCTGTGGCCGGCGCGTCGGATCAGTCCGCGGCTGTTGCCTGAGGCCCGTGTCATGTGCTCGGCGCCGTTTAGTGCGGCAGCGGCGGGGAACGCGGGCACCGCTTCGCGGGCGGTGGCGGGACGGACAAGTTGTGTGGGAGGACCAGTTATGACGGCGCACAACCTGGCGGGAACCGCGACCATGGGCCTAATCGTCGGTGGTTACGGCACGGCAGAGCCGGCCGGTCTGTGGGTCTGGAGTCGCCCGGAGGGACGTGACCCGGCGTTTGCCCTGCTGCCCATCGCCGTCGAGTTCGACCGGGTCGCGGGGTGAGCGACATGACGAGCACAGGTGCCGGGACGGCTGAAGCCGCTGGGACGACCGGGGTCGTTCGTACGGTTGGGTTCATCGGCCTGGGCGACCAGGGATTGCCGATGGCGATCGCACTGGTCGAAAGCGGCTACGAGTTGCACGTGTGGGCGCGCCGCCCGGCGTCCATGGATGCGCTGGGCGAAGCGGAGCATGTGCGTCACACCACACCACCATTGCCGACCTCGCCTCGGCCTGTGACATGGTCGCGTTAGCTGTACCCACTGACGAGGACGTGCTGCAGATCGTCTCGCACGACTTGCTGGACGGCATGCGTCCCGGGTCGGTGGTGGTGAACCACGGCACGGGCGTCCCGCGTAATGCGATCCGGCTGGTGCAGTTGTGCGCTGACAGGGGCCTTGACGCGCTCGACGCGCCTGTCAGCGGGGGTCGACCTGGCGCGCAGGCTCGGACGCTGACGGTCCTCGTCGGGGGCGCGGAGGCCGTCGCCCAGCGTTGTGAACCGGTCTTTCGGTCCTTCGCCACCCATGTCGTGCATGCTGGCCCGGCAGGTGCGGGACAGATGGCCAAGCTGTTCAACAATGCCTTGCTGATGATGAACCAGGCCGCCATCGCCGACGTCGTCGACTTGGGGCTACGGGCCGGTCTCGACCCGGGGACCCTGGTGGAAGGGCTCAAGCTCGGCAGCGCTACCAGCGCCGCGCTGACCCTGCTGAACACGATGGTCACCCCGGACACCGTCGAGCACCTGTCGCGTGTCGAGGCACTCGACATGCAGTTGTTCGAGGAGGCAATGACCGCCGCCGGAGTCGAGGCGGCCGAGGCGACCGCTCGTGGCCTGTCCGGAGCCAACCGGCTGCCTGATCTTGTTCGGCAGCTCAACCGGTGAACACTCCACGGCAGACAGTGTGGACCGAGATCGGGACGCCCGCGGCATCTGCGGACACCGAGGCCGTGTCCCAACTGGTGCTCGGTGAGCGGCAGAGCCGCGACCGCGGCTGGTGGGAGGAGATGGCCGAGTGTTTCGCGCCCGAGGCCGTCATTGATATGAGCTGGTTCACCGGCAGCGCTCACGATTTCGTCCGGCAGACGCGGCTCCGCACTGCTGACGGGGTTTGGGGTCGTCACCGGCTGTCCCCGCCGGCCGTCAGGGTGAACGGTGATCGGTCCTGGGCCGAACTTGCACTCGGCATCGAGTTCCCCATCACTGTCGCTGGAGTCGCGGCGGACCTCGTCTCCTACTGCCGCTCCCAGTACCGCGCACGGCGCATCGACGGCACGTGGCGCATCACGCGAATCACCTCAATCTACGAACGCGACACCCTCACTCCCGCGATGCCGGCCACCCGCCTCGACATCGATCCTGCCGACCTGAGCGGCTACCGGGCCTCATACCGGTGCCTGGCGTGGTACTTCCAGCGACTGGTCAGCGGCACGGAGATGTAGTTCGCGGCGGGGGCACCCCTGAGCCCCGATCTGCTCGGTGACGACCGCCCAGAGGACGTTGCCCGGCATTACGCAACGGAGAGAGCCTGGCTCAACGGCGAACAGGCATGAGCACAACTGGAAGACATCCCAGGAGCTTGAATGTCAAGCAGCGGTCTCGTTGAGGTGATGGGACCAGGCGGTCGCCTCGTCGTAGGGCGTGCCGGTTTTGAGGCATCCGTGCAGGATGCCGACGAGCCGGTTGGCGAGCTGGCGCAGCGCGGCGTTGTAGCTGGCGCCGCGGGCGCGTTGCCGGTCGTAGTAGGCGCGGGCGCCCGGCGAGGCCTTCAACGCGGAGAACGCCTGGGTCATCAGCGCGTCGATGAGCCGGTCGTTGTGCACGAACCGGGCCGCGACGGTCCTCTTCTTCCCGGACGCGCGGGTGATCGGGCTGGTAGCGGCGTAGTTCTTGCGGGCCTTGGCCGAGACGTAGCGGGCGTGGTCGTCACCGAACTCGGCGAGCACCCGGGCGCCGAGGACGGCACCCAGTCCGGGCTGGGACAGGATGATCTCAGCGTCCGGGTGCCGGCCAAAATGGGCCTCCACCTGCCCTTGCAGGGCCTTGACCTGCTCGTTGAGAGTGACCAGCAGCGCGGCCAGTGCCCGCACCGACGCGGCGTACGCGGCGGTGACCACGGCGGGCTGGCCGAGGTGCTCGGCGCGCAGCGCGGCCTGGATCGCGGCCGCCTTGGCTGGGATGTCGCGCCGGCGGGCACGTTTGAGGGCCGCGCTGATCTGTGCCAGGCTCAACCGGGCGCCGCTCGCCGGGTCCGGGGCCTTGGCCAGCAGTTCCAGGGTGTCGGCGGCGTCGAGGTCCTCGAACGCGGCCAGCGCGGCGGGGAAGTATTCCCGCAGCGCGTGCCGCAGCCGCTGGCCGGCGCGGGTGCGTTCCCAGACCAGTGTCTTGTGCATCCGGGTGACCACCTTGACCGCCTCCGCCTCGGCGGTGTCACCGGCAACCGGGCGCAACTGGTGCGAGTCGGTGCGCACCATGTCGGCAAGCATGTGGGCGTCGGCCGCGTCGCTCTTGGCCCCGGACAGCGCCAGGCGTTCCCGGTAGCGGGCCGCCTGCAACGGGTTGACCGCATACACCGTGTACCCGGCGGCGACCAGCGCCTGGACCCACGGCCCCCGATCGGTCTCGATGCCGATCTTCACCCGCGCGGCGACGTCCTCGGTGTCCTCGACGTCGTCGCCGAGCCATTGGCCGATCATCGCGTGCAGCCGCGTGATACCCGCGACGCCCTCGGGCAGCCGGGCCTTGGCCAGCCGGCGGCCGGAGGCGTCCATCACCTCGACGTCGTGGTGGTCCTCCGCCCAGTCATCTCCCACGAACAGCAACGCGTCTCCCGCCTATCGAGTCGATCACCTTCGGTAGCCAGGAGGAGAACCATCAGCGACCTAATGAAGCAGTGCTCACGCCGCAACCGGGCGGGCACGACATCCCATCAGCGATCAACTCTCCACACCGACCGGCAGCGGCACGATCTTTCAGTAGGACTCAACGTCCAGGAAACGCGAGTGCTCGTCTGCCGGCGGCTACCTACCCACCAGGAGTCTGCCGGATGGCTTACTCCCAGAACTCATTAGGAACAGGACCATGAACAAGCTCGCACTCGTCACCGGCGCCACCTCCGGCATCGGCAAGGCCTTCGCCGAACGCCTGGCCGCCGACGGCTACGACCTGGTGATCGCCGGTCGGCGAAAGGACCGCTTGGACGAGTTCGCCGCCTCGCATCCCGAGGCCAAGGTTCAGATAGTGGCTGCAGACCTGTCCACCGACGCCGGTGTGGACACGATCGCCGATGTGTGCGCGTCGGAGCCGCTGACCATGCTGGTGAACAACGCCGGTGTGTCGCACTACATGCCGCTCGCGGAGCTTCCCGCCGACAAAGCCAGGGAACTCGTGCACGTCAAGGTCGTCGCCCCGACCATGCTTTCGCGCGCCGCGGTCGCCGGTATGCAGCAGCGAGGCGAAGGCACCATCATCAACGTCGCCGGCATGATCGCCTTCAGCGGTCCAGCACCGAGCTCGGTGATGCCCCGTCGTGCCGTCTACGCCGGCACCCTGGCCCACCTCGTCGCGATGTCCCAGACGCTGAGCGCCGAGCTCGAGGGGACGGGCGTCAAGGTTCAGGTCGTGTGCCCCGGCGTGGTGGCCACCGAGTTCCACGAGCGCCAAGGTCTCGACATGAGCGTGGTCCCCCGCATGAGCGCTGACGACGTGGTCACGGCCAGCCTGCGCGGCCTGGAACTGGGCGAGGTCGTCGTCGCCCCGGGCGTCGAGGACGCCGGACTCCTGGACGCGGTCTTCCAGGCCGACCTCGCCGCATTCGGAGGACAGAGCCCTGAACTCGCCACCCGCTACCAGGCCGGCTGAACCGAGGACAGATGTGGGCCCTGCGCCAGCCGCAGGGCCGACAGTTGTTGGCGGCTCACCCAACGACCAGCAGGCAGCCGAAGCAGTGACCTGCCAGCTCCGGGCCGCACAATCAAGTCCCAACGATCCGGGCAGCCGCTCACCCGACCCGCTGCGAAGCGGTGATCCGGGCATGCTGCGGCGCCCGCTCCAGATAGATGCGCGCGTTGGTCCGGACGGTCTCGACCTCGTCCGCATTGAGCTCCCGGATGACTCTGGCGGGTACGCCGACCACGAGCGAGTTCGGGGGGATGACAACATTACCGAAGACAACCGCCCCGGCGGCGACAATTGAGCCCCGGCCGATGACTGCGCCATTGAGCACGATGGCGCCCATGCCGATGAGGACGTCGTCTTCGACCGTGCAGCCGTGTAGCACCGCGCGGTGCCCGACCGAGACGCCCGACCCGATGCGGACCGGGAAGCCCGGGTCGGCGTGGACGACGCAGCCGTCCTGGATATTGCTGCCCGCGCCGATCGTGATGGTGTCGCCGTCGCCGCGCAGGACGGCGGTGTACCAGACGCTCGACCGGGGGAGGAGGCGTACCGCTCCGATGACCGTCGCACCCGGCGCCACCCAGGCCTCCTCGGCGACCTCCGGCTCCGTGCCCCCGAAGGGCAGCAGCATCGGCTCCACCACACTCATCTGCTCAGCGCCCGATCCGGACGGCACGGGACACGCCGAACCTGTCGGCGACCAGTTCCCTGATTCGGCCGCCTCCTCGACGGAGGCCCCGGGGAAGTGCCAGGCCAGGTCCTCCCGCGGGGAAGGTCCGGGACGCCGCGACGTGGGCCGGGTAGAGGGCGCTGGGCGGCACCGTCGCCGGCGAACGCCGCGACGCAGCGCTCCGGCTCGGCGTTTGCGAGAGTGAGGATCGCCCCGGTGGCGCCGACCGCTCCGGCCATGGTGAGTATGGTCGACGCCCCGACGTAGACATCGCCGTCGAATGCGCACGAGCCCGTGCACGCCTGCCGTTGCCCATGACCATGGCAATGAACCACGATGGAGGCAGACCTTGACCAGAGCCGCCGCCCCCATCGTCGACCAGCCGATTTCCCGGACGGTCATCCTGGATGCCGGTTCGACCGCGTACGCCAGGCTGAGCGCGTCGAGATGCGCGAGATCCGGATCCTGCCCGGCCATGCCGGAGGGTTGCACGTTCACAATGGCCCGGTGATGGGCAGCATCCTCGAAGCACCAACGATCCCTGCGCCTTCCCTGGATACCCACTGGCGGGCGAGAGAACGGTTCGACGCCACGGTGGGCGGGAATGGCCGAGGTGGCGTTGAACGTCACCGCGTCCGCACATCGGCCACGACCGTGCACGGGTGCCACCGCACGTTTCGTCACGGGCCGTGACCCCGGGCTGCGGCAGAAGAGGACGTGCGCAGGACATCGCTGGCACGGGCGGCGGCGGTCACGCCGCAACTAAGTCGTTGCTCAGGTTACCGACGACGAGCATGAGCCGCAGCGGTTGCTCTTTGTCCTGGTGGTCGATCTCAACGACGATTCCGCGATCGCCCATTTGCTGCAGGTCGACGTCGAAGAACCAGCTGATTCGTTGCTTCCCGGGAGTGTTTGCGCCTGCCGTTATTTGCCCGCGGTCACGGCTTTGAGCTCGTCGAGCGACTCTCGGATGAGTTGCGGCAAGTCTGGCTGGCCGGTGTCGTTGATCCAGTGTTCGAACGCGATCCTGAAGACGGCGATCCCTGCCTCGGCGGCCAGGCTCGCGGCTAGATCTGTGACGCCGCGTCGGTGCAACGCGTCGGCGAGCGCCGAGCCGAGTGATGCGAGCTTGATCAGCTCGCGTTCTTGGAGTTCTGCGTTCGCGGCGATGATGGTCTGGCGCTGTCGGACGATTTCGCGACGCTCCTGCAGTACGGTGCCGGCGGCCTCGAAGGCCGCGGCTATCGCGTCGATCGGCGCGGCGGAATCAGGCGCGCTGGCTATGGTGCTTACGAGGAGCTCCTGCAGTCTGCCCGTGCCTCCGAACAGAACCTCGCGCTTGTCGGCGAAGTGCCGGAAGAACGTTCGCTCGGTGAGCCCCGCCTGCTTGGCGATCTCCGCCACCGTGGTCTGTTCGAACCCGCGCTCGATGTAGAGCTCCAGGGCGGCCTGCTCCAGCCGGCCGCGCGCGTTTGGCTCCCATCGACCCATACTCCCGATCATACTTGATGACAGTGGCTGACATGGGGTGCTACGCTGATGACAGCGACTGACATGGGATGTCGCGACGGGAGTCCCGCGCCGAGGACGTCGATCACCTGGAGGTTCTTCTCATGCGTGTGTTTGTCACCGGCGCGTCCGGTTGGATCGGCTCCGCCGTCGTGCCCCAGCTCATCGGCGCGGGTCATCAGGTCCTCGGGCTCGCCAGGTCGGACTCCTCGGCCGCCGCCATTGCCGCCTCGGGAGCCGAGGTACTCCGCGGCGACCTGGACGACCTGGACACCCTGCGCGCCGGGGCCACCAGCACGGACGGGATCATCCACCTCGCGTTCATCCACGACTTCACCCAGTTCGAGGCCTCGGTACAAGCCGACGCGTGCGCCATCGAGACGATGGGCGCCGCACTCGAGGGCTCCGGCAAGCCCCTCGTCATCGCCTCCGGAACCCCCGCACTGCCTGGGGCCGTGGCGACCGAACGTGACGAGCCCGCTCCCGGCTCACTCGCGGCGGGCCGGGGCGCGAACGCCAAGGCGGCTCTTGGCATGGCCGCACGCGGCGTCCGCTCGTCCGTCGTGGGGCTGCCCCGGTCGGTGCACGGCGAAGGAGATCCTGGCTTCATCGCGATGCTGGTCGGTATCGCCCGCGACAAGGGCGTCTCCGGCTACGTCGGCGACGGGTCCAACCACTGGCCCGCCGTGCACCGGCTCGATGCCGCGCACCTGTTCCGCCTGGCGCTGGAGAAGGCCCCGGCGGGATCGACGCTGCACGCGGTCGCCGACGAAGGTGTGCCGATCGGCGACATCGCTGGGGTGATCGGCCGCCACCTGAACCTGCCAACGGCTTCCCTCCGTGCCGAGGATCTCGGTTTCCTCGGGGCCTTCCTCGCGGTCGACCAGCCGGCCTCCAGCGCGCTCACCCGCGAACTGCTCGGGTGGCGGCCGGTCCAGCCGGGGCTCATCGAGGACCTCGAGCAAGGCCACTACTTCAAGAACTCATCCGCATGATCGGCCGCGCCGGTACGGCGCTCCGTCTCCTGCTCGTCAACGGTCCACCGGTGAACTCCCTGCGGCTTCGCCGTCGCAGGGAGCTTTGGTGATACATCCGTTCGGGACCTCGAAGTCGAGCGCGGCTGGCGCGACGTGAAACAGATCATCGACCTTCGGCCGGTCTACCACCGTGTCGAGGACCTCATCCGCGCCCACGTGCTGCTGTGCTGGCTGGCGCTGCTACTCATCCGCATCGCCGAGACCAAGACCGGGCAGCGCTGGCCCGAGATCCGCGACGAACTCCAGCGTTTGCACCTGGGCACCTTCACCGGCCCGGCCGGCTCCTTTCGCCAACGCACCGAGATCACCCCTGGCGTGGGCGGCGAGCAGACCGACGGCTTCCCGCAGGTACCGCCACACTGTCGTTAGCGATACCCCGAACCCGGCCGCGGGTAAGGGTGTCGCCGTTGTGCAGGTAGGCCAAGGCCATCAGCGCCTGCTGATGCGCGGGCAGCCGGCGCCAGCGGCGTCGAGGGTGCGGCGACGGGTGTGGATCAGGTCGTTCAGACGGGTCAGGTTGCGCCTGGACAGCGGGATGCTGGCTGGATAGGTCAGCAACGAAGCTCCCGTGCTGGGCGGTCGTTGTTGGTCGACTGCTGTCCTACCGGGAGCTTTGTCCTATCTGGAGCAGCGACACACCGCCTCGCCCGCCTGGTCAACCGCCCTTCATCACGATGAAAAGGGCTCAATGGGCGGGACGAATGTCCATCACCCCATCGCTGACTGCGATGTCCCAGCGCTTGCCGAATGCGTTCGTGCCAGCCAACAAGATCCGGCCGAAGCCTTCCGGCAACGCGGGATCCAGGACGAGTTGTCCGTCACGTGCGTCGAAGCCCAGCATGGTGCGGAGGAACAGCAGCGGAGCGCCACTCGCCCATGCCTGAGGATCGCAGGCGGTCGGGTAGCGTATGGGAGTTCGGCTAAAGGACCGGTCGTAGCCGGAGAACGCTTCCGGCAGGCGGAAGTTTGAACCTCGCGCCGCGTCGAGCATCGCCGTGATGATGCGGTTCGCCTCCTGGCGATATCCGTAGCAGGCAAGTCCGTGGGCGATCAGGGAGTTGTCGTGCGGCCAGACGGTGCCCATGTGGTAGCCGATCGGGTTGTAGCCGCGATCGACGGTCGACACGGTGCGTACGCCCCAGCCGGAGAACATCTCGTCGGACATCAGCTGCATGGCCACGATCTTCGCCCGGTCTTCCGGGACGATGCCGCTCCACAGCAGGTGCCCCATGTTCGAGGTCATCGAGTCGATCTTGCGCTTGTCGCCGTCCAGTCCGATCGCGTAGTAACCGCCCCGATCCTCGATCCAAAAGTCCCGGTTGAAGCGCGTGCGGAGCTCCTTCGCCTCGACACGTAGCCGCTGTGCCAGCGCGGGGTCGTCGAGCGGTCCGCCGTCGGCGAGTTCGGCAATCCGCAGCTTCGCGTCGTAGGTGTAGCCCTGGATTTCGCAGGTCGCGATCGGCAGCACGGGGATGCTGCCGTCGGCGAACTGCACTCCGTCCCACGAGTCACGCCAGCACTGGTTGCCGAGGCCTTGCGGGGATCGGGTCGCGTACTCCACGTAGCCGTCGCCGTCCCGGTCACCGTACTCGTCGATCCACCGCAGTGCGGCGTCGACGTTGTCGCGCAAGTCCCACACGAGTTCGTCGTCCCGGGTCCACCGCCAGTACTCGGACAAGACGATGAGCCACAGTTGCGTGGCGTCAGCGGTGCCGTAGTAGGGGTCGTAGGGTTTGATGCCCAGCTGTGTCAGCTCGCCGGTCCGGACCTCGTGAATGATCTTCCCTGGCTCCTCATCCCGGAAGTCGTCCACCTCGTCGCCCTGGTGCCGAGCGAGAGTGCGAAGGGCGCCCCGCGTCAGGCGTGGACCGAAGCAGATCGTCTGGTACGCGGTGATCAGCGAGTCCCGGCCGAACATGCCGAGGAACCAGGGCAGGCCTGCGGCCGGGAAGTCCAAGCGCTGGCCGTCAAGGTGCGTTTGGATTCGCAGCGCGACCAGATCATCCACGGACCTCTCGAAGACGTCACGCAGCACCTGGGAGTCCGCCTGGAGCGTCGGCGCGGCGGCGCGCCACCTGTTTGCCGGATCATCCTTGTTGCCGTCGAAGACCCGCTGGAACTCACGAGCCGTGAGATACGTGTCGGGCACTGGGCCATGGAAACACGGGATAGTCAGCTCGCAGCCCCACTGCTCACCGGGCTGCAGCTGGATATCCCATACCAGGTCATCACCTTCCACCCGGTCAGCCGCCGGTTCAACCCGCACCTCCGCCGTCGCCGAGAATGACCCATTCTGATAATCGAAGGCAAGCAGTGAGCCATCCGGAGCGTGCCGCCGAACTATCTTCTCCGACCGGTCCGTGACCGTCTCCTTGATCTCAAGGATGTCCGCGAAATCCGCGCCCACCTCCAACCGAAGCTGTACAGACGCCGGCTTGTTCGAGAAGCACTGCAGAATGACACTCTCCTGCATTCCCTGACCGACGAGACGCTCTCGACGCACCCCCACACTGTTCCCGCGCAGCCCCGGCAGATCAGGGTTTGTCAGGAAGAACGCGGCGGCATACGCCTCCACCGGAGCCGAATCGAGTACCAGCAACGGGGAACCGTTCAACGTCAGCCGCCAACAGTCGAGAAACCGGGTGTCAGCGAACACCAGCCCACCGATCGAACCACGTGGCACATCCCCAGTGGCCTCGGAGAACATGAACGCATTGCCCTCGACAATCGCCACCGTGTTCGGACCCAGCTCGGGCGGCAGCTCCCGCAGCACTTCATCCTCGACGCGCCGCTCAGGCATGTCTCCAGGCATCGGCTCGGCTGGGGTCGGTCTGCGACCTGTCGTCGTCACGGCACACCCTCAAGTCCTGAATAAGACGGTCAAACCCGAATGGCTGATACGACGTATACCCGGCGACCCCGCACCGTACGTATTCAGCTTGAGTGAGCTGGGGGCATCCACGGTCCGGTGGTGAACAGCTGTTTGAGCACGTCGAGTGCGTCCAGGCCGTGCTTGGCGGCGGTGGACAGGTAGGAGCGGACCGCGGCGAAGT
>NZ_QGKS01000265.1 GCF_003172935.1 Micromonospora sicca
GGCGACCTCCCGCAACCCGCACGGAAAGACGCTACGAAGCTGATGTCGCAGATGATTCAACGGAGCCGCGGGCCGCCGCAGCAGCGGGCCGCCGCAGCAGCGCCGCCGATTCATTTGCGACATCAGCTTCATAGGCAGTGCGAAGGGCACCGACCGGCGGGGAGCCCGGCGTGCCCGCAGCCGAGGGCTGCCGGGACAGCACCAGTCCGGCGACGGGCGTCAGTCGTCGACCAGGCGGCCGTCGCGCAGGGTCAGGGTACGGTCGGCCAGCTCGATCAGCGCCGGGTCGTGGGTGGCCACCAGCGCGGTCATGCCGCGGGCGTGCACCACGGCGCGGAGCAGGTCCATGATGGACCGGCCGGTCTCCGAGTCCAGCTGACCGGTGGGCTCGTCGGCGATCAACAGGTCCGGCTCGTTCGCCAGCGCGCGGGCCACCGCCACCCGCTGCTGCTGCCCGCCCGACAGCTCGTACGGGCGCTGCGCGGCGTGCCCGCCGAGGCCGACCAGCTCCAGCAGCACCGCGACCCGCTGCTCCCGCTCGGCCGCCGGCACCCGGGCCAGCCGCAGCGGCACCCCGACGTTCTCCGCCGCGGACAGGATCGGCACCAGCCCGAAGGTCTGGAACACGAAGCCGACCGTCCCCCGGCGCAGCCGCAGCAGTTCCCGCTCACCGGCGGCCGTCACGTCGTGCCCGGCCACCCGCACCCGCCCGGAGTCCGGCCGGTCCAGCCCGCCGACCAGGTTGAGCAGGGTGGTCTTGCCGGCGCCGGAGCGGCCCCGCACCGCCACCAGCTCGCCCCGCCCGGCGGAGAACGAGACGTCCCGGACGGCGTGCACGGCGTGCTCGCCCCGGCCGAAGGTGCGGCTCACCCCGTCGACCCGGACCACCTCCTCAGTGGTGGTCGCACCCGCCGGCGTCGCGGACAACTGCTCGGTCATGCCTCACTCCGTTCGGCCTGCGCCCGGTCGCCGGGCCGCACCTCGACGTGGTCGGGTTCCAGGTTGAGCCGGACCCGGTCGCGCAGGGCCAGCGCGTCGACGAAGGACGCCGGCAGCTGCATCCGCCCGGTCCGGTCGAGCACCGCGTACTCCTCGCTGACCAGCTCGGTGCTGCCGTCCGCCGCGATCCGGGCGGTGCGGCGTACCTCGGAGGCGGTCCGGCCGTCGCGGATCGCGACGGTCCGGCGGACCTGGCCGGCCACTGCGTGGTCGTGGGTGACCACCACGATGGTCACGCCCAGCTCGGCGTTGATGGTCCGCAGCGCGGCGAAGACCTCCGCGCCGGTCGCCTCGTCCAGCTCGCCGGTGGGCTCGTCGGCGAAGAGCACCTCCGGGTCGTTGGCCACCGCCACCGCGACGGCGCAGCGCTGCTGCTCGCCGCCGCTCAGCTGGCCGGGCCGCCGGTCCGCGCAGTAGCCGACCCCGACCAGGTCGAGCAGCTCGCGGGCCCGCTCCCGGCGGGCCCGCCGGCCGCGGCCGCCGGCCAGCTTCATCGGCAGCTCCACGTTCTCCAGCGCGGTCAGGTACGGCAGCAGGTTGCGGCCGGTCTGCTGCCAGACGAAGCCGACCATCTTCCGCCGGTAGCTGAGCCGCCGCCGGTTCGACAGCGCGAGCAGGTCGTACTCGGCGACCCGGGCGATGCCGGCGGTGGGGGTGTCCAGCCCGGAGAGGATGTTCAGCAGCGTCGACTTCCCCGAGCCCGAGGCGCCGACGATCGCGACCAGCTCGCCCCGGTCGATGACCAGGTCGAGCCCCTGCAGGGCGACCACCTCCACCCCCTCGGTCTTGAAGATCCGGACCAGGCCGTCGCAGACGATGTGCCCGCGCAGCCGGTCCCGACCGCCGGCCCGCTCGGCCGCGCGCTGCGCGGCCCGCTGTTGCAGGGCGGCCAGGTCCGGCACGACGGACGCCTCGGCGGTGGCTGTCATCTCAGCTCTCCTCTCCGAGCCGGAGCACCTCACCGAGGCGCATCCGGCGGTTGTTCAGGGCCTCGACGGCGACCGCGAAGCCGAGGGCCAGCACGGCCAGCCCGAGCACGCCGGCGACCAGACCGGGTTCGAAACGCACTCGCACCGCCGCGCCCCCGGTGAACGCGGGCAGGCCGAGGACGGGGGTCAACAACAGGGGCAGCAGCGCGCCGACCAGCGCGCCGGTGAGCACCGAGACCAACACCAGCGGGGTCAGCTCGACCAGCAGCAGCGCCCGCCACTGTCGGCGGGACAGCCCCATGGTGCGCAGCCGGGACAGCACCTGACCGCGGCCGCGCGCCCCGGCCAGCACCGCGAACGCCAGCGCGAGCAGGCCCAGCGCGGCGCCACCGGCCGCGCCGATGGCGAAGCCGAAGACCAGCAGCCCGTTCACTCCACTGCCGCCGAGCTCCGCCCGCACGGCCGACCAGGTGCGCACCTCCGGCTGGCGGGGCCGCTCCCCGCCGGTGACCACCCCGCCGCGCTGGTAGCGGCGCTGCCCCTCGTCCACCACCCGGCTCACCGCGGCCGCGTCGATGCCGTCGCCGGCCAGCACGAAAGCGGTGGGGACCAGCGGATGCGGGGCGTCCGCCGGCAGCGCCGGCCAGGGCAGCACCGCGAACCGTTCGGTGTTCCGGTCCGCCAGCGGGAACTCGTCGACGGTCCGGGCCACCCGCACCGGCAGCCGGTTGCCCTGCACGTCGAGCCAGGCCGGCCGCCGGCCCGCCGCGTCGGCGAGTCCCGCGTCGGCGAGGTCCGCGGCCAGCGCCGGGGAGACCAGCGCCGGCAGCGGCGCCGAGCCGTCACCGGCGGCGCGGAGCACGTCGGGCACCGTCACACCGGCGCGGCGGCCCACCTCCGCGAAGGTGGCGCCGTCGACCAGCAGGACGCGGGTCTCCCCCACGCCGCCGAACCGGCCGGCGGCGTCGGCGTACGGGCGCTGGGCCGGCTCCACCAGCACCGGGGCGACCGCGCGCACCCCGGGCAGCCCGGCCAGCGCCGCCGTGGTGTCCGGGGCGAACCGCTCCCCGTCGACCAGCACGTCCCCGGGGACGGCGCGGGAGGCGGCCCGGTCCCGGCCGGCCTCGATACCGGCGGCCACCACCCCGCAGAACGCGGCCGTCGCGACCGCCAGCACCACCACCACCAGTGGCGCGGTCGCGGCGGCCCGACCGGCCCGCGCCGTGCCGAGGAAGGCGACGCTGCCCCGGGCTCGGGCGGCGGCCCGGCTGAGCAGCCGCAACGGCCACGGGTACGCGCGCAGCGCGAGCAGCGCCGCGGCGATCGCCACCAGCACCGGCACGGACACCAGCAGCGGGTCCACCGACCCGCCGAGGGTCAGTCCCCGCCGCCGCAGCAGGAACGCCCCGAGCACCGCCACGCCGAGCAGGCTCACCTCGATGGTGAGCCGGACCGCGGTGGACCGGGCGCCGATCAGGTCGGCTCGACCGGACGTCCGCTGCCCGGTCAGCGCGGCGACCGGCAGCGCCACCGTCGCGAGCGCGGCAGCGAGCAGCACCCAGCGCAGCTGCGCGCCGCCGCCGGGCAGCAGGCCGCCGAGCAGCCAGCCGGCGCCGGCCGCGAACGGCAGCACCAGCGCCGACTCGGCCAGTCCGCGGCCCAGCACCGCGCCGGTCGAGCCGCCCCGGGCGCGCAGCAGCACGTACTCGGCCCGGCGTCGGCGCGCCGCCAGCCGGGCGGCGAGCACGGTCAGGCCGGCCAGGGTGGCGAGCAGCCCGGCCGCGATGACGGCGAGCAGCGTACGGGCGGCGGCCAGCGATTCGGCGAACCGCCGCAGCGGGATGTCCACTCCCTGCGTGAGGATGAGCCCGGCCGGGCGGGTCCGGTCCAGGGTGGCCAGCCCGTCGATCAGCTCGCCGAGCCGGCCGGGGGTGATCCGGTCGGGCGAGATCCGGTAACGCCAGGCGAAGCTCACCGGCCAGCCGGCACCGGCCAACGCGTCGAAGCCGGCGTCGGCGGTCACCCCGACGCCCAGGAACGGCTCACCGTCCCCCGTGGGCGCGGCGAGCCGCAGCATCGACGGGAGGGCATCCCAGACCCCGGCGCTCTGGTCGGTCGGCCGGAACACGCCCACCAGCACGATTTTCCTCGCCGTCAGCGGTTTGCGGTCGGGGCCCAGCACGGACAGCCGCAGCCGGCTGCCGGCGCGCAGCCCGAGCGGGCCGGCGACCGTCTCGGCGAGGGCCACCTCGACGGCGCCGTCGCCGGTCACGCCCGTCTCCGGCCACCGTCCCTCGACCAGGCCGGCGGCCTCCCGGACCCCGCCCAGGGTGCGCACGCTGAGGTCGATCAGCCCCTTGTCGGCGGTCAGGTCCGGCCCGCTGAGCCGGGTGAACCCGGTCCGCGCCGCGTACCACCGCTCGCCGACCGACTGCCGCACGGCCGGGGGCATCCGCTGCTGGAGCGTGTCCAGCTCGCCGGCGCGCGGGGCGGCCACCGCGCGGCTCGTCCCCCGGACCTGCTCCTCGGCCGTACTGTAGAGCACGTCCCGGCTGGCCACCGGCTGCGCGGCGACGTGCTCGCGCAGGCCCTGCCCGGTCAGCCGGTCGGCGATCCGGGGCACCGCCGTGATCAGCAGCGCGGTGACCAGGGTCAGCACCGCCAGCAGCAGGAAGTGCCCGCCGTAGGCACGCACCCGCCGAACCACCCCGAAGACACTCATCGCGCCGCCTCGCTTCGCTCGCCGCCGCGACGAGTCCCCGACACACCGAGCCGGATGATTCGCTCGCTCATCGTTCTCCCCCGATCCGGAGCTGCCGGACGGCCACCCGCTGCCGGATGCCGGTGGTGATGACGGCGCTGAAGGCGAGGGCCACCACCAGCAGCCCGAGCGCGGTCAGCCCGATCGGTGTCCAGGGCAACCGGAAGGCGGCGTCGGGCACCGGCCGGCCGGCGGCCGGGGTGAGGATCACCAGCGGGACCATCGTCGCCGCGACACCGGCGCCGACCAGCAGCCCGACGCCGACCCCGATGCCGGCCAGGAAGGCCTGCTCGGCCAGGAGCGCCCGGGCCAGCAGCCGGGGCGCGGCGCCCAACGTGTGCAGCACGGCGAACTCGCCCAGCCGGTGCCGGGCGGTGGCCCAGACGTCGACCGCCAGGCCGACCAGGGCCAGCAGCACCGTACCGAGCGCGGCCGCGAGCAGCCCGGTCCGCGCCCCCAGCCAGTACGGGTCCCGGGCGGCCTCGGCGGCGACCGCGCGCCGGTCGAGCACGGTCACCCCGGGCAGCCCCGCGAGCGCGGTCGCCGCGGCGCCGTGCCCGGCCGCGTCGGTGGCCAGCCACCACTCGGGCACCGGCCGGACCGTGCCCTGCCGCCGGATCAGCCAGTCGGTCGCTGCGGGCAGGTCGACCAGCATGCCACCGCCGCTGTCGGCGGTCGCGGGAACGGCCTCGACCTCGCCGACCACCTTGACCGGCAGGGTCACGCCGGCCATCGAGACGGTGACCGTGTCGCCGGTGCGGACGTTCAGCGCGGCTCGGGTCCGGGGGGTCAGCAGCGCCGGCGCCGGCGCGTTGTCGCCGCCCGGCACCACGACGAACCGGGACGGCGGCAGGTCGGCGAACGGGCCACCCTCGGGGGTCACCACCCGGTACGTGGCGTCGACGGTCCCACCCTCGACCCGGGCCGCCCCGATCGGTCCCTGGCCGGTATCGGCGAGGTTCCACCCGCCGGTCAGCGCCAGCGGCGACCGGGCGCCCGTCGCGTCGACCAGCCCGAGCCCGTCGATGCGCAGCCGGTAGCTGCCGCCGGTCGCGTCGCCCGCGTCGGCCTCGAACCCGGCCAGGCGCAGCGGGACGCCCCCGGTGTCGGGCAGCCGCACGGTGAAGGGCACCCGGCGGCCGTCACCGGTCGCGGTCGCCAGCGGCAGCCGCCACGCCGTACCGCCGTCGGTGGTGAGCAGCACCTTCACCTCCACCCGCGGATTCCCGTACGACTCGACGGGCGTGCGGACGGTCCCGGTGAGCTGCCGCGCGGTGGCCGGCAGGGCGGTCCCGGCCGGCGCGGCGCGTCCCCGGACCAGCCGGTCGAGCAACTCGCCGGCGGACGCCGCGCCGACGGCGTCGGCCAACCGGAGCGTGCCGGCGGCCCCCGCCGCGTCCAGGCTCACCACCGTCGCGGCGAGGTCGTCCCGGCCGACCCGGACGTCGTCCCGCCAGGCCGGCAGCACGCGGTCCACCCCCGGCAGCGCGGCCAGCCCGGCGGCCCGCTCGGCCGGGGCGACGCCGTTGCGTTCGACCAGCCGCAGGTCGGCGCCGACGCGGTGCTGGGCCTGGTCGCGCTGCGAGCCTTCCCAGGAGGCCACCAACGACCAGGCGAGGGTGCTGCCGCCGACGGCCAGGGCGAGCAGGAGCACCGGCCCGGCGTGCGGGCGCCGGCCCGCCTGCCACATCCCGAACATGGTCGCCGTCCAGGGCCACCGGTCGACGAACCGCTCGGCGAACCGGGTCGCCGGGGGCAGCAGGCGCAGCGCGACGATCGCCCCGGCGAGCACGCCGAGGGTCGGCGCGGCGGCCAGCAGCGGGTCGATGCCGAGCCGCCCGCCGGCCCCGGCGAGGGGTGAGGAGTACTGCCGCAGCTGGGCCCAGGCCAGCACAGCGAGCGCCACCAGGGCGAGGTCGACGCTGGCCCGCTGCACGGCGGCGCCCCGGGTGGGGCGGGAGCGGGCCGCCATGTCGGCGACGTAGGTGCCGGCCCGGCGCAGCGCCGGCAGCACCATGGCGAGCAGGCAGCCGACCGCGGTGGCGACCGCCACCGCCCAGACCGGGCCGACGCCGCCGTCGGTCAGCCGGAGATCCGCGGTGCCGGCCCCGAACCGGCGCAGCGCCTCGCCGGCCAGCGCCGGTGCGAGCAGCACGGCCGGCGCCACCACCAGCGTCGCCTCCCGTACGGCGAGGCCGGCGAGCTGGCCGCGGGCGGCTCCCCGGGCGCGCAGCAGCGCGGTCTGCGCCCGCCGGTCCTCGTTGAGCAGCGCGGCGACCAGCACCAGCGCGTACCCGCCGAGGACCACGATCAGCAGCAGCGGGGTGAGCAGGGCGGAGCGGCCGACCAGGTCGGCGCGGCCGAGCCGGTCGATCAGCCGGTCCATGGTGGTGACGCTCTGCGCGGACGAGCCGAGACCGGTGGCCTCCGGGAGCTGCGCCGAGATCGCGGCGGCGGCCTGCTTGACCGATGTCAGCCGGCTCGGCTCGACCACGGCGAGATCCGGCGCGACCAGCCAGGACGCCGAGCTGGCGCCGGGGAAGGTGCGGGTGAAGTCGGCCGGGTCGAGCGCGAACGGGCCGTACGAGGTGACCTCGCCCGTCCCGCCGTCGCCGACGCCCGGGGCCAGCCGCCAGTACGCCTCGGCCGGGTCGCGGGGTCGCCAGGTGCCGGCGAGCACCACCTCGCCGGCCCGCTCGGCGCTGCGGTCGAACAGCGGCACCCGGTCGCCGGTGCGCAGCCCGAGCCGGCCGGCGATCTTCTCCGGCAGGGTGACCTGCAGCGGGGTCGCCCCCGGGGTGGGCCACGCGCCCGCGGTCAGCTCGGCGTGCCCGGCGAGGTCGTCGAGGGTGGCGAGGTCGGCGAAGAGCGGGTCGTCGCCGACCCGGGCCGAACCGAGGTCGCCGGTCAGCTCCCGGCCGGTTCCGTAGCGGGCCGCGGCGAGGGTGACCGGCACCCCACCCAGGCCGTCGCTGAACTGGGCGCGTACCGCCCGGTCCCGGTCGGCGTACGCGGTGCTGTCGGCACCGCCCGACCCGCTCACCAGCAGGCTGCGTTCCTCGGCGGGCGCGGCCTGGAGCAGCGCCCGCTGCCCGGCGGCGACCGCCCGGCGGTTGTAGTCGGAGAGGCCGGTGACCAGCGCGACCGCCACCAGGGCCGCGACCGCGGCGGCGAGCAGCAGCCCGCGCGCCTCGACGGCCCGCCTCCACACCAGTTTCATCCGACGCCTCCCCGGGCCCCCGACGGGCCGACGACCAGGAAGACCGGTCGGGGCGCGGGAAAGGTTCGCGCTCGTTACATGATCGTTATTGGGGGTGGGTCAGTCCCGGGGCCGGTCGCGGTCCTTGGAGGGCTGCACCCGCTTGGGCTCGCCGGGCATCTTCGGGTGGTCCGGCGGGTACGGCAGGTCGCCCTGGCCGGCGCCGGCGTCCCGCTCGGCCCACTCCAGCAGCGGGCTGATGTCCCACGGGGCGTCGTCGATGCCGGCGTGCGGGTCGCCCCGCTCGGCGAGCCGGGCCGGCACGCTGCCCAGGTGGAAGTCGTCCGGGTCCACCTCGGGCAGCTCGTCCCAGTCGACCGGAGTGGAGACGGTGGCCCGCGCGTTGGCCCGCAGCGAGTACGCGCAGGCGATCGTCCGGTCCCGGGCCATCTGGTTGTAGTCCACGAAGACCCGGCTGCCCCGCTGCTCCTTCCACCAGGCGGTGGTGATCAGCTCCGGGCGGCGGCGTTCCAGCTCCCGGGCCAGCGCGATGGTGGCCCGGCGCACCTCGGTGAACGTCCAGCGGGGGTGGATCCGCAGGTAGACGTGCACGCCCCGGCCGCCGGAGGTCTTCGGCCAGCCGGTGGCGCCCAGCTCGTCCAGCAGCCCGCGAAGCTCGCCGGCGGCGGTGGCCGCGTCGGCGAAGTCGGTGCCCGGCTGCGGGTCCAGGTCGATCCGCAGCTCGTCGGGGCGGTCGACGTCGGCGGCGCGCACCGGCCACGGGTGGAACACCACGGTGCCCATCTGCGCGGCCCACGCGACGTGCGCCAGGTCCGCGGGGCAGAGCTCCGCGGCCTTCCGGCCACTGGGGAAGCTGATCTCCGCGGTCCCCACCCACGGCGGTACGCCCCGGGCCGGCACTCGCTTCTGGAAGAACATCTCCCCCTCGATGCCCTCCGGGAACCGCTGCAGCGTCGTCGGGCGGTCCCGCAGCGCCCGCATGATCCCGTCGCCGACGGAGAGGTAGTAGCCGAAGACGTCCGCCTTGGTGAACCCGCGCTGCGGGAAGATCACCCGGTCCGGGCTGCTCAGCCGTACGGTGTGCCCGGCCACCTCGATCTCCGCGGCCGCTGCCTTGGTGCCACCCATTGCGCGACCATATGCGATGGCACCGACGCCCGGCGTACCGTTGAGCGGTGAGTCTTGACGAGAGCGAACTGCCCCGCACCGAGGACGAGTGGCGGGTCCGGCTGAGCCCCGAGGAGTTCCACGTGCTCCGCGAGCACGGCACCGAGCGGCCGTGGACCGGCGAGTACGTCGACACCAAGACCCCCGGCGTCTACCACTGCCGGGCCTGCGGCCTGGAGTTGTTCCGCAGCGACGCCAAGTTCGACTCGCACTGCGGCTGGCCGAGCTTCGACGACGCCATCCCGGGTGCGGTGAAGGAGATCCCGGACCGCACCATGGGCATGCTCCGTACGGAGATCCGCTGCGCCCGGTGCGACAGCCATCTGGGGCACGTCTTCGAGGGCGAGGGTTTCACCCCGAAGGACACCCGGCACTGCGTGAACTCGCTCTCCGTCCGACTGGAGCCGAAGGACGGCTGACCGCGCCGGCGCTCAGAGCACGAGGGTGCCGCCCTGGTCGTCCACCTGGTCGGCGGACTCGTCGTCGAGCCAGACGCCCCCGGTGGCGAGGTAGCGGAAGCGGTACTCACCGGGGCCGAGCCGGACGGTCACCGTCCGGGTGCCGTCGCGGCGGGTCACCAGCTCGTGCCGGCCGGGCTGCCAGTCGTTGAAGCAGCCGACGACGCTCACCGTGCCGGGTGGGGTGTCCCGCGGCAGGCAGAAGGTGACCCGGGTCTGGGTGCCGAAGAGCTTGTTGCGCTTGATCACGTGGTCCTCCGGGGTTCGAGGCGGTCACCTAGCCTAACGCGCGACACGCCGGGGGCGACTCGCCGTCGAGCCGGATCAGGTTCGCCCGTTTCGGTTACCCGGACGTGTCCGATGCCGGACGCTGGTGTGACGTGTCCGTATCGGGGGGTTTTGGAATGGCTACCTGCGAGGTCTGCGGTAACGACTACTGGATGGCGTTCGAGGTGCGCACGGTCAGCGGAGACGTGCACACCTTCGACAGCTTCGAGTGCGCGATCCACAAGATGGCACCAATCTGCGAGCACTGCCAGATCAAGATCGTCGGTCACGGCGTCGAGGTCTCCGGCCGCTTCTTCTGCTGCGCGCACTGCGCCCGCGCGGTGGAGGGCGCGGAGGGCGCCGAGATCCGCGACGCGGTGGGCGCCCGCCCCGCCTGAGCGGCGGATCCGGCCACCGCACCGCCCAGCCGGTTCCTCCGCCTCGCCGGCCGGGTGCCGTCCCGCCAGCCGGCCGCTTTCTCGACGAGCGATATGCCTGAGAGTCATATTCATGCCTCTCAGGCATATCGCTCGCAGCGGTGCTCTCCTCCGCGGGAACCACCGGCCGCCCACCGCCGACCGGGACGGAACCGCCACCGGCGGAAGGCGTCCGGCGGAGGGGCCCACTACCATCGCGGGATGCCCTCGCCGCCGCTCGACGTCCGGGTCGCCGCCTTCGCCGACCTGGACGCCCGCACCTTCCACGACCTGCTCCGGCTGCGCATCGACGTGTTCGTGGTGGAGCAGGCGTGCCCGTACCCGGAGCTGGACGGCCGGGACGTCGAGCCGGGCACCCGGCACGTGTGGCTGACCCGGGACGGCGACGTCGTGGCGTACCTGCGGATCCTGGCGGACCCGGGCGGCGTGGCGCGGATCGGCCGGGTCGTGGTGGCCCCGGCGGCCCGCGGTGGCGGCCTGGCCGGCCGGCTGATGACCGAGGCGCTCGCCCTGGTCGGCGACCGGCCGTGCGTGCTCGAGGCGCAGACCCACCTGGTCGATTTCTACGCCCGGCACGGCTTCACCGTCAGCGGCGCCGACTACGTCGAGGACGGCATCCCGCACACCCCGATGCGGCGGGTGTAACGCCCCGGACATTGATTACGCTGAGCCCTCCAGTGAGATCATTCGGAGGGGACTCAACTGTGAGATTTACGGGGATCCGCTGGAACCGCCGGACGGCCGGCATCGGGGCGGCGATCGTCGCCACCGCCGTGGCCGGAACGGCCAGCCTGGCCGCCACCGCCGGCTTCGGCGAGGACGGCGCCGTGTGGGGCGAGGGGGACGGGCCGGTCAGCACCGCGCTGCACACCGTCGCCTTCCCGGCGGCGAACGGCCGCGAGGTGACGATCCCGAAGCGGGACACCGAACGGTTCGCCATGGTCGGTGTGACCTGGGCGAACCCGAACGTCGACTTCAAGGGCACCGTCGCCGTCCGGACCCACGCGGTGGACGGCGACTGGTCCGACTGGCGGCCGCTGGAACTCGACAACCACTTCGGTCCGGAGCCCGGTGCCGAGGCGACCGCCGGCAAGGCGCGCGGCGGCACGGATCCGCTCTGGGTCGGCCAGTCCGACGGGGTCGAGGTACGGGCCACGGCGGCCGGCGGCGCCACCAGCGACCAGCTCCCCGCCGGGCTGCGCCTGGAACTGGTCGACCCGGGCCTGACGAAGCGCCGCAAGGCCGGCGCGGCCGGCGTCGGGCACGTCCGGCCGGCGCGCCTCCAGCCGGTCGCCGAGGTGCGGGCGCTCGAGCCCACCCCGACCGACCCCGCCCCCACCGACACCGCGCCGGGTCGGTCGGCGCGGTGTCGGTGGGGGCGGGGT
>NZ_QGKS01000482.1 GCF_003172935.1 Micromonospora sicca
GCCGCTCTGCCCACCCGGCCCCGCCCGTGCCCGAGGCCGATACCGGCACTGCCCGTCCACGCTCGCCGGTGCTCGCCGCCGCGCAGGACGTACTGCTAGGGATGGCTGTCCCGTCGAGCTGCGGCCGGGTGGCGCGTGGCGGCACGGCTGGAACTCGTTGCGGTTGTTCTCCCCAGCGGAGTACAGCCCGCTGCCGGGGTGGGGGATGCCTCGGCAGGAGGGCGAGGAGTTCCCGACCGCCGGGCACGTCGTGGACTACCTACGGGCCTACGAGCAGCGGTACGACCTGCGGGTGCGCCGGCCGGTCCGGGTGCACGAGGTGCGGCCAGCCGGGGAGCGCCTGGCGGTGGAGACCGACGACGGGAGCTGGCTGGCCCGGTACGTCATCTCCGCCACCGGTACGTGGGACTGCCCGTACGTGCCCGACATCCCGGGCCGTGAGGAGTTCGCCGGCCGGCAGCTGCACACGGTGCACTACACCTCGCCGGAGCAGTTCCGGGGGCAGCGGGTCGTGATCGTCGGCGGAGGTAACTCCGCGGCGCAGATCCTGGCCGAGGTGTCCCGGGTCGCCGAGGCCACCTGGGTCACCCTGCGCCCGGCGCGGTTCATGCCGGACGACGTCGACGGTCGGGTGCTGTTCGGCGTGGCCACACGCCACGCGCAGCAGGGATCGCCGCAGGGCGTGTCCGACCTCGGTGACATCGTCATGGTCCCCAGCGTCCGCGCCGCTCGTGACCGCGGCGTCCTCACCGCGCAGCCGATGTTCCAGCGGCTGACCCCACGCGGCGTCGCCTGGGCCGACGGCCGGGAGCAGGTTTGCGACGCCGTCATCTGGTGCACTGCCGATCGCGCTCACTGGGCGCTGACCAGCGACGACGCGCTGAGCCAGTGGCTGTGACCTCTGCGGAAGACCGAAGTGGTCAAGCTGCCGGGCACTGTCGTGGTGACAGCGCCTCAGCGTGCAAGGTGAGGAACCACCAGAAATCGAAGTCGCTGGGCGTTGGCGGTGACACTGTAGGAAGGATCTGCGGGGTCCGCGCGGCCTTGATGCGTTGGTCGTCGCGGAAGGCCATCGTGCCGGGCGATGAGCCGGTCTTGTACCCGCATCCCGGCGATGCTCGGCAGCTCAATGCCGTCCCCGCGCGGCAACCGGGCATGGTGCAGACTGTCGCGGTGGTGAGACCCGATGCCGACCGTCGTCAGCGTCGTTCGCTGGCCGATACCCACCCCGAGGTGGGCATGTTCTGGGACATCGAGGCGAATCTACCGGCAACGCCCTTGACGGTGACGGCCAAGTCGCACCTGCTTGCATGGTGGTTCTGTTCAGCAGGCCATGCGTTCCAGGCGAAGGTGGGTGCGGTCGCCTGCACGGATGGGACGATCTCGACCCGCGCGTGCGATGAATGTCGCGCCGAGGACGAGGCCGAGACGGCAGCTCTCGTCACCGTCCGGATCGATTCCCTGCCCGAACTCGTGGCCGCCTGGTGCGACGACGAGCCGATTGGTGATCTCCTCCTCGGCGACCACGCAATGCGCAAGCTGCACTGCCCGAACGGTCACCGTCCGCGCGTCTCGCCGTTTCGGTACTACACCTCAGGGTGTCCGCACTGCAGCGTAGTTAGGGCTCCGACCGTGGCGGAGGCGCATCCCGAGCTTGCCGCGCAGTGGCACCCCACGCGCAACAGGCGGACCGCCGACGACATCGGAGAGTTCTCCGTCCGGAAAATCTGGTGGCTCTCCCCCTGCTGCGGTTGCGAGTGGCAGGCGTCGCCTCAGCAACGGCTGACGGAGCCGCGTCACCGCTGCCCGGTCTGCGAGTCGATACTGGACAGCCTGGGGGAACGTGACCCGGACCTGGCCCGACAGTGGCATCGGGCCAACGCGCTGACCCCCTTTCACGTGAAGCCGTACTCGTCGCACGTCGTGCGCTGGGTGTGCCCTGCAGACGCCAGTCACGAGTGGGAGGCGTCCGTCGGAACCCGCTCGGCGGGAACCGGATGTCCGCATTGCTCCACCGCCGGCACCTCCATCCCGGAGACCATGCTGGTGGAGGCTCTGCGGGCACACTGGACGCAGACCCGGCAGGGTGCAACGGTGCCGCGCACCGTCAACGGGCCAGCATGGCGTGTGGACGCCCTCGTCTCCGCCGGCGGGCGCCACCTCGTCGTGGAGTACGACGGCCAGTACTGGCACGCGGACAAGACCACCCTCGACGAGATGAAGACCCTGGATCTCCTCGCCTCCGGCCACCACGTCGTACGGATCCGCGAGAACGACCTCCCTGACCTCCCGATCAGACACGACAGGTTGCTGCAGCTCCGCCACCGGCCCCGATTCGACGCCGTGGCGCCTCTTGGGGCCCGAATCGCGCAGTGGTGGGACTCCTGACCCTGAAGGGACGCCGGATGCGTACGAGCCCGGAACGCCCGCAGTTCATCCGCTCACGCACCGGCGGTGGTAGCCGATACCGGCACCAGCCCGGACTCCACGAAGCGAGCAATGCCGCCGGCCGGTATCCGGGTGCCCCGTCCGCGTTCAGCCCTTTGCGCCTGTGCTCGGCCGGGTCTGGGTAGGCGTAGCCGGTCACCGCATCGGCCTCTTCACGATTCGGTCCGTGCAGCAGGGTCATCTCCCGCGACAACGGCACCACCGGCAACGCGCTGACTCCAGCCGCCGCTGCAGATCCCCGAACTCCTCAGCTGCGTCCCGCAGCACGCTTGCAGCGGTACGGGTCTGCAAGCTCGCGACGGACCACTACCGGCTGGTGTGCGTCACGTGTGACCGGCCCGTGGCCACCATGCACGTCCAGCGCACTCCATCACCGGCCGGCCGCTGACCGGGCCTGCTCCTGCCTGGCCGCCTGCACCCGGTCGACGTCCTTCTTGCGCATCCCGAACGTCGCGTTGGGCCCGAACGGGCCCTTCCACGGGTACCCGGCCATCAGCGCCGCGGCGACCAGCTCGCCGTTGCTGACGTAACGGCCCAGCAGGTCCTCCACCACGTGCTTCATCCCGTAGCTGCCGGTCGTGGGGGTCTTGATCGGGGTGATGTTCGCCCGCAGCCACCCCAGCACCTCCTGGACCTGGCGCTCAGCGTCACGCAAATGCTCCCGGTTGAAAGTGCAACTGCTGGTCCCGCTCCTCCCGGCTCAGTCGGCTGTCGAACACCCGGAAGCCGGCGTAGCCCAGCGTCGGGTGAGCCTCCATCACCTCGGCGAGGCTCAGCGACGGACCCAGGGTCATCACCCCTCGCGGGGCCGCCGGCCGGGCTGGCGGGTCCCCGGCGCCGGTCTTCTCGATCGGCGGCTCACCCCGTCGGCGGCGGCAGCTCGGGTGTTCGCAGACCGCCGGGTCCGGCAGGACGCGGACGGTCAGCCGACGCAGGGCATCGGCCCCGTCGAGCGCCGCGGCGATGCCGGCCAGGTGCTCGCGCTTGGTCGCCTTGTAGCCGCCGCCGATGCCGATCCACGCTCCCCGCTCACCAGCCGGCCGCTCCTGCAGCGCGCCCGCCACGCCACGCGCCAGGTCGTCGAGGCCCCACCAGCCGTCACCGTCGCTGATGGTCAGCGCGATCAGTTCGCCGTGCCGGGCGATGAGGTCGGCCCAGTAGCGGCAGTAGACCGGACGCCGCCAGGCGGCCAGCGGAGGACGCAGCTCGACCTGCGGGCTCACCGGCGCCGGCGTGGGGGCGGTGGTGGGGGAAAGGGCCTGCCGCATCGCTTCCAGGTACGGCACGCCGGTGCTGGCCTGCTGCGCCCTGATCTCCATCTTGCGGCGACGGTTCCTGGTCATCGGCACTCCCTGTCGCGAGACGCCCCACGTCCGCCTCGCCGCTGGAAAAGACCGACGAGACCAAGCTGCGCGATTCGGAGAACCTTGTCCTCGGCGCGGCAGTGGACGTGGGCCACCGATGCTCGGAACGGGCAGGCGCTTCTGCCGCCGCCCACCCTACGTCCTCGCCGGGTCTCGGCGCATCGACCAACCCTGTCGTAGGCCGCCGAGCGGCGGCCATCCGTGCGGACCGGCGAACACTCGCGCGGGAGCACCCGCTGCCAGGTCCATGTCCGCAGCGAAATCCAGCGCCGAAGTTTGCGCGGTGACTATGTCATCGAGCACGGTGGCGAGCTGCGCTGGCGAGCGGCCTTTCGCAACGGCCGGCGAAGCGGGCGGCTCAGGCGTCGGGGCGTTCGACTGGCCGGTTGAGCTGTACGGAGATCCGGTCGGCGTAGAACCGGCTCGGATCGACGACGAGGTCGAACCGCTGATGAGGGACCAGCCGCTCGGCGTCGACCGGGGCACCCTGCCGCTGGGCGGAGAAATCCCCCTCGTCGATCAAAACCTGGACCGCATGGCGTACGTCCTCCGCGTCCGAGCCAATCGCGGTGGCGAGCCGATCGAGCGAAGTCGGCAGCGTGACCCGGCTGAGGCCGCCGCTCGCATCATGGATGAACAGCCGCAGCACCCGCTGCGACAGCGCCCCGTACCGCGACCGCCACCGCAGCCTGTCCTCCTCCGCCCGCTGCTCCGGGCTCAACGGCAGGACCTCGGTAGGCAGCGGCGGGTTCGCGGCCAGCCGCAGTGCCTCGCCCTCGTCAGCCGCCTCGACCTCGATGAGGCCGAGCGTGATCATCAGGTCCAGCACCTGCTCGGCCGTACGTACCGGGTGGATTCCGAGGCTGGTGGTCACCTCGTCGTACTCGCCGATGCGTCGCTGCTGGTCGGCCAGCTCTTCCTCATACGCCTGCTCATCACCGGATTCGCCGGTCGGCCGAGCCGCTGCCGGCCACGCCGGCGCTGCGGGCAGGCTGTCCGCCAGCACATCGGGTGCCAGGTTGTTGTCGAGATCGACGCCGGCACGGCGGGCATCCCATACGCGTTGCGCCTGCACGGCCTCGCGCCGGCTTAGGTCGGGGAAGCGGTGCAGGAGGTGCTCGAAGTCCATCGCGGACAGCGGCAGCCAGCGGTACCAGCCCAACTGAAATAGCGCGGGAACACGGATCGGCTCGTGTCCATCCGAATCGGTCATCGCCGGATCGTACCCATCCCATCACCCGCTGCCCGTCACGGCGCGGCTGGCTGGCTGCCGATGGCGGGCGTGCGGCGGACCAACTCCGGGCAGCAGCGCGCCGTCCGGGCCGGGCGTCAGGGCGAACACGCCGGTGGCGGAGTAGGTCTCGTCGGCGGCGATGACGGTCTGCGGCGTCCAACCGGCGGGCGGCGGGGTGGCGGGCGACTCGATCAGCAGCCCCTGGTACCGCGACCCGTACACCGCCGACCCGTACGGATACGCCGCTGGCGACGACAGCCGGAACACGCACAGCTGCCCGATCTTCATCCCCGGCCACAGGACGATCGGCAGGTTCGCCACGTTGGACAGCTCCAGCGTCACGTGCGCCGAGAAGCCCGGGTCGATCCACCCCGCGGTCGAGTGCGTCATCAGCCCCAGTCGGCCCAGCGAGCTCTTGCCCTCGAGCCGGCCCGCGAGCCGGTCACTCAGCGACACCACCTCGAGCGTCGACCCCAGCACGAACTCGCCCGGGTGCAGCACGAAAGGCTGCCCCTCCGGCACCACCACCTCGCTGGTCAGGTCGTCCTGCTGCACGGACGGGTCGATGTGCGTGTAGAGGTGGGTGTTGAAGACCCGGAACCGGTTGTCCAGGCGCACGTCGACCGAGCTGGGCTGGATGAGCTCCGGCTCGAACGGGTCCAGGGCCAGCCCGCCAGCGGTGATCTCCGCGAACAGGCCCCGATCCGACAGCAGACTCACCGCGACCCCCCGACCGGTTGCCCGTGCCCGCGCTCCACCTCGGACACCTTCGCCGCCCGGCCGGGGAGGGGCTTTCGCACACCTCGTACCGGCTGCGGTCCAGGATCGCGGTGTGCCGCCACGTGTCGCTGTGCCGGCCGACCAGGACCAGGCAGTTGGCGCACAGCTGCGCCGCGGACGCGGCGGCGGGACGGGTCTTCATGATGAGCCGGATCCTTCCGAGCGGGGACGCTTACGTCGCCTCGCTCGGGTCGCTCACTCGCGCCGCCCCAATGTACCGAGCAGCGGGGACACCCGCCCTGCGCTGGCGGGTGAAGTGGCGCGGCCGCGACGCGCCACTGCGCTCGCTGGGAAGGTGCTAACGGTCTGCCCGCCTCAGCACGTCGGCCTTACCCCGAAGCACCTGCGGCTGATTGACCTGTTCATCGAAGGCCACCACGCTTGATCAGTTCGCTTCCGTCCGTCCCGCCACGAGCGCGCCGGCGCGGTGGCTGACTGGTGTGCGGCAGCCGGAAAGGACACACGACCCCCATGACGATGCGATACAACCCACCGCCGAACTGGCCCCCGGCCCCGGCCGGCTGGACACCCCCGGCTGGCTGGACGCCGGACCCGGCATGGGGCCCTCCGCCTCCTGAGTGGCAGCTCTGGATCAACGAGGACATCCCGCTCCTCGGGGCCCGCGGCAAGGCGCGGGAGCTGGCCGCCGAGAACGCGCAGCTGCGAGACAAGCTCCATTCGTGGCATGCCGAGGCAACCAGGCTGCAGGGCCAGCTGGACCAGCGACAGGGCGAGGTCACCCAGCTGCGAGCCGAGCGCGACCGTCTGCAGTCCGAGATGCAACGGCTGGGGCAGATGGCCGCCATCGAGCTGGAGCAGTACCGCGACCGGCTGACGCAGCAGACAGCCGAGCTCGACCAGCGATTGGGCACGCTGAGCCGGCAGGTGGTCGTCACCGAGGAGACCGTGCTGCTGCAGGAGGTCGGGGTGTACGAGTACCGGCACCCGCTGACCGACGCCGTCGCCTACCAGGGCAAGCTCGCGACCGTCCAGGACCGGATCAAGGCTATGGCCATGAAGGATGGCGGCGCCGTCCAGGCGGACACCCGCGTAACCATCTCCGGCTCCGAGGCCAAAGGACGGGCCATGGTCCGGGACTACTCGAAGCTCATCCTGCGCGCCTACAACGCCGAGGCCGACAACTTGGTCCGCGGCCTCAAGCCCTACAAGCTGGACTCGGCCATCGAACGCCTGAACAAGGTGGCGGAAACGATCGCGCGTCTGGGCAAGTCGATGGACATCCGGATCTCCAAGGACTACCACCGCCTGCGCAGGAAGGAGCTCGAGCTCACCGCGGACTACCTGGCGAAGGTTGCCGAGGAGAAGGAGCGGGAGCGGGAGGAGAAGGCGCGCCTGCGCGAGGAGCGGAAGGTCCAGCAGGAGATCGAGCGCGAGCGCGCACGCCTGGAGAAGGAGAGGCAGCACTACGTCAATGCGCTCGCCGCCCTTCGGGCCAAGGGTGACGCCGAGGGCGTGGCCCAGATGGAGGAACGCCTCGTCGAGGTCGAGGCGGCGGCGGAGGCCGTGGACTATCGGGCCGCGAACGTTCGCGCCGGGTACGTCTACGTGATTTCCAACATCGGGGCGTTCGGCGAGAGCATGGTGAAGATCGGCATGACCCGGCGGCTTGACCCGCTCGACCGGGTGCGGGAGCTCAGCGACGCCTCGGTCCCGTTTAACTTCGACGTGCATGCCCTGTTCTTCTCCGAGGACGCCGTCGGCATCGAGACCCAGATGCACACCCGCTTGGCGGACCGCCGCGTGAACCTCGTCAACCAGCGCCGCGAGTTCTTCCACGTCACCCCTCAGGAGGCCAAGACGCACCTGCTCGAGCTGACCGGCAACCTCTTGCAGTACGACGAGGTGCCTGAGGCCCTGGAGTACCGGCAGAGCCTCACCAGCGCGCGGGTGGAGCCGGTGAGGAGCGGCACCAGCAACGCGACAGCTGGCGACGGCCCCAACGCCTGACCGGCCAGCTTCCGTCCGGCCCGCCAGGCGCGGGCCGGCGCGGTGGATGACCGATCAGCGGCAACCAGCACCGAAAGCAGCTGCTCGCCGCGGCCGCCAGCGGACAAGACCCTGGTGGCCGAGGGCCGGCCCGCTGCAGAGTGATCATGGAGACGCCTGGCGGGGAGAGGCGGAGGAGCCGTCACCCTCGCCGCCGGCGAGGGACCGGGGCGTCGTCGTGTTCGAGGTGTCGACCGCCGCCGCACAGGCCAACGCCCGACTCCAGTAGCCGCCCGTACGCTGCCCGCCAGCTGATGGCTGGCGGGCAGCGTACGCCGGCAACGGGAAGCCCCGCCCACCGAGAAGTGGGCGGGGCCTAGCCGTGCCCGCGTCAGCTCAGCTTCCACTCAGCCGGTTGACCCTCGTTGGCCTGCCCCTCGTACGCCGCCACGGACGGCTTGCCCTTCGCGGGCACCGTGAAGACGACCCACCCCTTCACGCACCGGCCCGGCTTGAGGGTCTTGGGGTCGTACGGGTACTCGGCAGACACGACGCCGGACCAGTAGGTGCTGGTGGTCGTGCCGTCCGACCATGCCAGCGACCAAGGTGCGACGCTCACCTGCTGCGGCTTGCTCGCGGTGGCCAGGTTGCAGGTCTTCACCTCGAGCCCACCGAGCGCCTCGCCCTTCTTCAGGGCGCCATCGCCGGCCTCGCCGATCGGCTGCTTGTACCGCAGCACCGTGGTGGTCATGGTGTTGTTCTCGAACGTGAAGGTCTTACCGAGGGCGAGCATGCCGTCCTGGATCGGGCTGGCTGACGGCGATGCCGTCGGCGTCGACGAGGCGGCGGCCGCCGATGTGGGCGCGAGGGTGCCGCTGGTCGTAGCGGGCTTCTCCGGCCCACCGCCGCATCCGGCAAGGACGGTCACCAGGGCGAAAGCAGCAGCGTAGCGGTGGACGCGAGTCATGGCCCGGACCGTAGCAGTCGCCAACCAGGCGACGGGGCCGTTCGGTATCCGCCGGCTGGCTACGCCTCGCCGAAGTAGCCCTCCTCCTCGCCGAGCAGCAGCGGCACGTCGTACACCGACATGTCCCGCCGGGCCCGCGCATACCGCACCCGATGCCGCCACCGCCCGTGCTCGAACGCCACGTCGGCGTCGATCTCCGCCACCACCGTCGGCTCCACCTGCACGTACCGCAGCGGCTCCGGCCGCTCCAACTGCCCCGACCAGGACGCCGGCAACGGCTCCGGCCACGGGTGCACCACGGCGGCACGGCGGTGCTGCAGAGGGTGCAGCGGAGACAGCATCCCGCCGAGCTCCTCCCGCTGGGCGCCGGTCAGCGGGTGGGTCCGCCCGGTGTACCGCAGCCGGCCCCGCCGATCGAACCGGCCGAGCAGCACGGTGACAGGGCTGCGGATGCTGCCGGTCACCCCGCCGACGATCGCCTCGGTCACGAGCCGGGTCCGGAACTTTGACCAGCCACGCCTGCCCATCTCGTACCTGCTGGTCAGCCGCTTGGTGACCACGCCCTCGATGCCCGCTGCGACGGTCCAGTTCAGCAGCCAGTCCGCGACCTGCCGCATGTCGGTCGTCTCCGGGGTCAGGGTCAGCTGCGTCGGCGCGTCGACGAGCAGCTGCTCGAGCCGGGCCCGGCGCTCCGAGAGCGGCAGGTCCAGGATCACCTCGCCGCCGGCGTCGGCGTCGGCGTCGGCCAGCAGATCGAACAGCACGTAGTGGGCCGGGCATTCGTGGACCAGGCTGAGCAGACCGCGGCCGGCGGTGACTCGCCGCTGGAGCAGCGCGAAGTTCGTCCGACCGCGCTGAAACACGATCAGCTCCCCGTCGAGCACCACTCCGGGCGGGAGCGTCCGAACGGCCCGGGTGATGTCCGGGAAGTACACGGTGAGGTTTCGGCCGGCTCGCGACTGCAGGTACACCCCATCGGTCTCGCGGAAGGCGATGCACCTCCACCCGTCCCACTTGGGCTGGTGGATCAGGTCGGGGCCCTCTGGCACGGCGTCGACCGGCGTGGCGAGCATCGGCGCGACCGGCCGGCGCAGCACGGGGCCCGCCGCCGCGCTGGCCCGGCGCCTGGCCGGGCTCACCGCCCGCGCCGGCTGTGAGCACTCCTCATCTTCGCCCCCTCAGATCATCGTGGGGGAGAGCGGAGCCGACACGGGCGAAGATCCACCACAACGAATGGGCCTTGCGAGCCGCAGCCTTTCAGGGTGGCGCGGCCCGGCCGTCGGGGGAAGGATCTGCCCGTGCTCATCACGCCACTACCCGGCAGCAGCCGCGAGGCCCTCCGCTCCGTCCTGACCCAGGTTCACGAGACGGTCGCGAACCTCCGCAGCGGCGGCCCGCCCGACGCGCTCTCGCGCGCCCTCGCCTACCTCGACTGGTGCCACGAGGCACAGCGGCAACTCCGCCACCAGGTCCGGCCGGCTGAGCTGGACTACCTGGTGCCGCTCAAGAGCTACGAGGTGGTGCTCTCGGCGGCTGGCTCCTTCGGCGATCAGAGGGTGGGGGCTCGGCTGATCCATGGGCTGGTCTCGACCCAGCTGGACGAACGGGTGAGCGTCCTCCAGGCCGCGCTCGACGACCTCGCCGAGCAGGTGAAGCGGTTCGAGCGGCCCGGGGAACTCCTCGTGCTCGACACCAACGTCTACATGGAGCACCCCGAAAAGATCGAGGCCTGGGACCTCGCCGGCGACCTGTACCTCGGCTTCGAGGACGTCCGCATCATCGTGCCCCTGGTCGTGGTCGACGAGCTCGACAAGGGCAAGCGGCAGGGCGCCGAGCGGGGATACCGCGCCGGCTACTCCGTCGCCTACATCGACCGCATCACGCTAGAGCAGGGTGGAGTGATCCGGGCGCAGGACTTCTCCGTCGAGGAGAAGGCGCGCGGCATGGTGACCGTCGAGGTACTCCTCGATCCGCCGGGCCACGTCCGGCTGCCCAGCAACGATGACGAGATCGTCGACCGGGCTGTTGCCGTGCCCGGCCGGCCCGTCCGGCTGGTCACCTACGACACGAAGATGGCCATGCGCGGCCGCCACGTCGGTTTGCGGGTGCACAGGCTGGAACAGCCGGAGCAGGAAGAGGGGAAGCAGCCGCGGCGGCGCCGTGGGCGAGAGGCCAAGGGTGGCGATCGCGACGCCGAGGTGGAACAGATCCGCGACCCTGCCGAGCGTGCGGTCCGGGCCGGTGAGCTCATCAACGTCCGACAGCAGTCGATCGGCTACCTGTCCCGGATCCGGCGGGAGGCGATGGATGAGATGGTCGCCGACGGGCTGAACCACAGCCAGATTGCCGACCGGACCGGGCTCACTCGGCAGCGAGTCGGGCAACTGCTTGCCGCGCCGCCGGCGGATCCGACTCCGGCGCCGGAAGACCAGCTCGCTCCGGAGTGATCATGGAGACGCCGGGCGGGGGAGAGGAGGACCCGTCGCCCGTCGTCGGCGGCGAGCCACCCGGCGTCGTGGTGTTCGAGGTGTCGACCGCGCGGCGGGTCGGCTTGCAGCTGCGGTACGGCGGCGGGCCCTGGCTCGACGAGATCCGCGTCGCGGTGCTGACGCTGACCATGCAGCAACGACTCGGGGGGCGCCCCGCAGGACACCCCCCGAGTCGTTAGGCCAGCCTTGCTACTCCGTGCGCCTGCGGCGGAGCCGGAAGGCTGCGGCGGAGCCGACTACGGAGCCGACCAGCACGCCACCCAGCCCCACGATGAGCACGCCACTCCCGGAGTCCAGACCGGAGGAGCTGGAAGCTGGGGCCAGGGTCGGCTCGGGGTCGGGCGGCATCGTGGTGGTCGGGGCGGGATCGGGCGGCGTCGTGC
>NZ_QGKS01000324.1 GCF_003172935.1 Micromonospora sicca
GGCGGGGACCGTGCCCGCGGGGCCGAGCGGCGGGGCCCCGGCGGGGCCGGCAAGCGGTGTGGCCGGCGCCCCGGCGCCGAGAAGCTGCGGGGTCGGGCCGCCGTCGGGGGAGTCCGGGACCGGGACCCGCGGCACGGGCGTCGCGCCGGTGCGGCGCAGCGGCAGGTCGGTCAGCGCGCCCTCGGCGACCGGCAGTTCCGGCTGCTCCAGCACGGTCGGCGCGACACCCAACTCGGCGTGGAGCAGCCGGGCCACCAGCGGGATCCGGGACGAGCCGCCCACCAGGAACAGGCCGGCGAGCCGTTCGGGGGTCAGCCCGGCGGCGGAGACGACCCGCCGGGTCTCGGTGACCGCGCGGCGCAGCAGCGGTGTCGCCACCCCCTCCAGCTCCTCCCGGGTCAGCGGCACCGCCGCCTCCACCCCCGGCACGGCCACCGGCGCCACCGTGGCGCGGGACAACATCTCCTTGGCGCCCCGGACGTTCTCCAGGAACCGGAGCCGGTCCCGCCACTGCGTGGCGTTCTGCGGCTGGGTCAACCGAGCCCACTCGGCCGGGTGGGCGGCGGCGATCCGCTCGCCGAGCAGCTCGACCAGGGCCGCGTCGAGGTCCAGGCCGCCCAGGTCGTCGAGGCCGCCGCAGGAGACGACCGTGAAGCCGGAGTCGCCCCACGGGTCCGCGCCCTCGTTGCGTACCAGGGCCACGTCGAGGGTTCCCCCGCCGAAGTCGAAGACGGCGACGGCGTCCCCGACCGGCACCGGCCGGCGCAGCACCTCGGTGTAGTACCGGGCGGCGGCCACCGGCTCCCGCAGCAGCCGGGTCCCCGGCGGGATGGGACCGGACATGGTGTGTTCGGCCGCCGACGGCCAGCCGGCCAGCGCCAGCGCGTCGGCGAGCACCTGCCGCCGGTCGGCGTCCCAGGTGGCCGGGCAGGTGACGACCGCGGGCGGCAGGAAGCCGACCGCCCCGACCGCCGCCTCGGCGACGGTGAACAGGACCGCGGCGAGCAGTTCGGCGGGGGAGAGTCGACGGTCACCGAGTAGGACCGCCGCCTCGTCGACCCGGCGCTTCGGGTTCGGCTCGTACCGGTCCGGGTCGACCTGGGCCAGCCGCTGGGCGTCCCGGCCGACGTGCAGTTGGCCGTCCGCGTCGGCGTACACGCCGGAGGGGAGGATCGGCTGCCCGTCGACGAGCAGCGGCCGGGTCCGCCCGTCCGGCCGGCGCAGCACCGCCACCGTGTTCGAGGTGCCGAGGTCGACGCCGAGGGCGAAGCCGTCCTGCTGGCCTGACATCGGTCGCTACCTCCACCTGACGAGCGGGATGTCCGGCCCCGCATCGTACGCAGCCCGCGCCGCCGCGCCCGACCATGGTCGATGCATGCGCAAACGGGTGCGTCACCTGGACGAGGGCCCTGCGCGCCTTCCGTCGAAGCGGGCCGGCAACGGCCTGGTGCTCCAGCGGGACTGACGAGCGGATGGCACGGCCGGCCCGAGCAGCGGACATGAAATTGGCCCAGGTCGGGCACTCGTCCGACCTGGGCCATCTGGGTGAGCGGGCGACGGGAATCGAACCCGCACCGTCAGTTTGGAAGGACGAAGATCACGGCCGACAAGGCCCTGGTGGGCCAGGTCGAGGAAGGTCGTGGATGACTGTTCGTGCCCCCTGGTGACCGTCCTGGGTACCGGCTACTGGCACGTGGATGGCACGCATGGCTGTACGGGACCCGGGGCCTGCTGATTGGATGTGGCGGGCGCAGGATGATTCACGTGGCGCACGAGCTGGTGGGCTAGGTGGGATGAACTTCGAAGAGCTCAGCACCGAACTGCTGGACCTGGCGTATACAACGCTCGACCTCGCCATCTCTCGCGTTCGCGTGACAGACGGCGGCCCGATTCTTCCCTTCGCGATCATCGAGCGTGGCGACAGCCGGGAGCTTGTCCGGTTCGTCACCGACACGTACGAAGACTCAAAGACAGCCGGCGAGAAGCATCTTGCCGAGGTCGTCGACGCGGATCGCTGCACCCTCGCGTGGGACGGCTACCTCACGCTTGATGGGCAGCGCAAGGACGCAGTGTTCGTCAGGGCGCACGAAGCTACCCAGCAAAGCGCTGTGCTCTTCGCCCAGCGGTATGCCCCTGCGGCACCGTTCGACGAGTTGGGCAACAGCGTCTTTCTCGGCGCCGACCAGCCGCTGTTCACGTGCATTCGCTAGGGCGCTATGTGCGGATCTCCTCGTCGGGCAGTCGTAGACCGTCCAGCCTCCCCGGACGGGGACAAGGTGGAGCGCCCTACCGGACGAACGACCTTGGCCCCGGCCGGGGAGGCTGGTAGCCCTTGTGGTGCCCGGCGAGGTGATCCGCGGCCGATCTCTGAGGAGGGCCGGGGTTCGGGGCGGAGCCCCGAGGTCTTCAAGGTCCTGGTCGTCCCCAAGCGTGGCCGGCCGGCCCGGCCGATGCCGGCCGGAGGTCGCCAGCAGGCCGGGGCCGGGCCGGCGCGGCCCGCTTTGCGGGCCGCCTTGACGCCGCGACCGTGCGGGTGCCCCGCAAGCTGGCAGCGCTGAAGGATCGTCTGGAGTTCGGGCCGCCCAAGTCGGCCGCCGGGGTCCGGGTCGTCGCGCTGCCGGCGGCCGCGGTTGAGTCACTGCGCGAGCACCTGGCCGAGTACGCCAACGACGGCCCAGAGGCCCTCGTCTTCACCGGCGCGAAGGGGCGCCGCTGCGTTCCGGCAACTTCGGGCGCGCCGTCAGATGGACCCAGACGGTCGCCTCGGTGGGCCTGGCTGGCTTCCATTTCCACGACCTACGCCACACCGGCAACACGCTCGCCGCGTCAGCGGGGGCCAGCACCCGGGAGCTCATGCACCGCATGGGACACGCCACCATGCGCGCCGCCCTGATCTACCAGCACGCCACCAGCGAGCGCGACCGCGAGATCGCGTTCGCCATCGATCGCCGGATTGCCACCACGACTCGGCGGGCAGGAGGCGGCCAGGCGTGACGCCAGTCTCGGAGCTGCCCTACCGATCCGCTGGTCTTCGCCTGGCGTACCCGGCCTTGACGATTCGGCCGTCCCTGTCTAGGAGGAACCAGGGGTTGTTGTCCCTTACCCCGAGATTCGTCCAGACCCTGAATCCAGAGAGGCTACGGCTCACTCGCACTGGCTCTTGCCACGGCCAGCCCCGGCGGCCGCATTCCGCCTTGGCCGTCGTGCGCACATCGGCTAGCGAGGCGTGCCACCACTCCACAGCAGCGATCGTGCCAGCAGAGCGACCGTTAGGGAACCAATGGCACGCGGATGGCACGCAAGATCCCAAATGGGGGAGAATGGAAGGGCCCAGGTGCCGCGATCATGCGGTCTACCTGGGCCTTCGTGGGTGGAGCGGGCGACGGGAATCGAACCCGCACCGTCAGTTTGGAAGACTGAAGCTCTGCCATTGAGCTACGCCCGCGAGCGCCCCGCGGTGACGAGACGCGCCGACAGCCTACCCAATACCCGTCCCGCCCGCGCAGCGCCGTACCGCCCGTACCGCCGCCGAAGCGCCCGGCGCCCTGCCGAGATCCGCACGACCTGCGGCAGACAGCGGCCTCCCGGCGCTCGGAGACCACCGTTTCCCGCCTGTTGCCGCGGTGGGCGGCGAGGCCCGCCCGTCGGGAGCCCCGTGACCGGGGCGGCGGGTCGATGCGGCCCCGGGACGTCCGGTGGGCGCCGACGGCATACACTTCTCGTCGCCACGGGGTGTGGCGCAGCTTGGTAGCGCACTCGCTTTGGGAGCGAGGGGCCGTGGGTTCAAATCCCGCCACCCCGACTGTCGTCCGCGGCCGGGTCGCCCGGGAACCGCCGATTTTCCGCGCGGTACCCGGGCGCTGCCGAAGCAGACTGCCGGCTCGCCTACACTCGATGCGCGCAAACACGCCCAGATTCAACTGAGATCCGTCAAGGAGTACGCCTGTGAAGAGCACCGTCGAGACTCTGAGCCCGACGCGCGTGCGGCTCGCCATCGAGGTGCCGTTCGTCGAGCTCGAGCCGAGCCTCAGGAAGGCGTACCGGGAGATCGGTTCGCAGGTGCAGGTGCCCGGCTTCCGCCGGGGCAAGGTGCCGGCCGCCGTGATCGACCAGCGGGTGGGCCGGGGCACCGTCCTCAACGAGGCGGTGCAGGAGGCCATCCCGCAGAACATTCTCGCCGCGGTCCGCGAGCACGACCTGAAGACCCTGGGTCGCCCGGAGGTCGAGATCACCGAGTTCAACGACGGTGACTCGCTGAACTTCACCGCCGAGGTGGACGTCCGCCCGGAGATCACCCTGCCGGACCCGGCCACCATCGAGGTGACCGTGGACGAGATCCAGGTCGACGACAGCGAGATCGACGAGCAGGTCAAGGGTCTGCGGGAGCGGTTCGCCACGCTGAAGACCGCGGAGCGGGCCGCCCAGGAGGGCGACTACGTCCAGATCGACCTGAACGCCACCGTCGACGGCGAGGACGTGCCGGGCGGCTCGGCGACCAACATCTCGCACGAGGTCGGCAGCAAGCAGCTCCTGCCGGGTCTGGACGAGGCCGTGGTCGGCCTCGCCGCCGGCGACAGCACCACCTTCTCCACGCAGCTCGTGGGCGGCGACTTCGCCGGCCGGGACGCCGAGGTGGCGGTGACCGTGCGCACCGTCAAGGAGAAGGAGCTGCCGGAGCTGGACGACGACTTCGCTCAGATGGCGAGCGAGTTCGACACCATCGAGGAGCTGCGGAACGACCTGCGTGAGCGGGTCACCCGGGGCAAGCAGGTCGAGCAGATCTACGCGGCCCGCGACAAGGCCCTCGAGCAGATGGTCGCCGCCGCCGAGGTGCCGGCCCCGGAGGGGGTCGTCCGCGAGGAGGTCGAGAGCCGCAAGGCCGCCATGGTCGACCAGCTCGAGCGGATCGGCGCCTCCCTGGAGGAGTACCTCGCCGCCGAGGAGAAGACCGAGGAGCAGATCGACGCCGAGCTGACCGAGGCGGCGACCGACGGGGTCAAGATCCAGCTCCTGCTGGACACCCTGGCCGACGCCGAGGACGTCCAGGTCTCCGACGACGAGTTCGGTCACGAGATCGTCCACCGCGCCCAGCGCGCCGGGATGGCCCCGCAGCAGTACTACGACCAGCTGGTCCGCTCCGGCGCCGCCACGGCCGTCTTCGGCGACGTCCGTCGCGGCAAGGCGCTCGCCTCGGTGATGGAGAAGATCAAGATCAAGGACTCGGCCGGCAACGAGGTCACCCTCGACGCGCTGCGGGCCGCGAACGAGGCCGAGCACGACCACCAGCACTGATCGACCGGGTTGGCCGCCGTCCGCTGCGTTCGCGGTGGGCGGCGGCCGAAACCCTTTCCGGGGTACGTCTTCAGGACAACTGCGCTGAGAGCGAACAGTGCCCCGACCGGGAGTACGCCCCCCGGCTGAGCGGTTAGTGTCGGGTAGGACGGTACGGAGAGCGAAGGGCTGCCATGACCGACATGCACATCCCAGCGAAGCCGCTCCGGGCGATCGAGGCCCGCGGTGGCGACACCATTGGCAACCTCGACGACTCGGTCTACAACCGGTTGCTCAAGGAGCGGATCGTGTTCCTGGGCAGCGAGGTGACCGACCAGGTCGCCAACCGCATCTGCGCGCAGCTGCTGCTGCTCGCGGCGGAGGACCCGGACCGCGACATCAACCTCTGGATCAACTCGCCGGGTGGCTCGGTCTACTCCGGCATGGCGATCTACGACACCATGCAGTTCATCGACAACGACGTGTCGACCGTGGCGATGGGCATGGCGGCCTCCATGGGCCAGCTGCTGCTCTGCGCGGGCACCAAGGGCAAGCGGTACGCCCTCCCGCACGCGCGGATCATGATGCACCAGCCGTCCGGTGGCCTCGGCGGCACCGCGTCGGACATCGCGATCCAGGCCGAGCAGATGCTCTACACCAAGCGGATGTTCCAGGATCGGGTCGCCTTCCACACCGGCCAGAGTCAGTCGCAGATCGAGGCGGACTCGGACCGGGACCGCTGGTTCACCGCCCAGGAGGCCCTGGACTACGGCTTCATCGACAAGGTGATCATCGGGGCCGCCCAGGTTCCGGATGGCGCCGGGACCCTGAGCTGAGGAGCTGACGATGACCGATCTGAGCCTGCCGCCCCAGTTCGCGGCCGTGCACAACCGTTACGTGCTCCCCTCGTTCGTGGAGCGCACGTCGTACGGGGTCAAGGAGTCGAACCCGTACAACAAGCTCTTCGAGGACCGGATCATCTTCCTCGGCGTCCAGGTGGACGACGCGTCGGCCAACGACGTGATGGCCCAGCTGCTGACGCTCGAGGGCACCGACCCGGACCGCGACATCATCATGTACATCAACTCGCCGGGTGGTTCGTTCACCGCGATGACGGCGATCTACGACACCATGCAGTACGTCCGGCCGGACATCCAGACGGTGTGCCTGGGCCAGGCGGCGAGCGCGGCGGCGGTGCTGCTGTCCGCCGGCACCGCGGGCAAGCGGATGGCGCTGCCCAACTCCCGGATCATCATCCACCAGCCGGCCACCGAGGGCGGCTACGGTCAGGGCTCGGACATCGAGATCCAGGCCCGGGAGATCCTGCGGATGCGGACCCAGCTGGAGGACATGCTCTCCCGGCACTGCAACCGCCCGATCGAGCAGGTCCGCAAGGACATCGACCGGGACAAGATCATGACGGCCGAGGAGTCCAAGGAGTACGGGCTGGTCGACACGATTCTCACCAGCCGCAAGAAGGGCCTGCTGGCGGCGCACGCCAGCAGCTGAGCACCACCGGGTCGGAGGTCGGCCGTGGACTGAGTTCCCGGCCGACCTCTGACACACCCGTTTTGGGGGTCGGAGAAACCTCCGCCAGCGGGTAACGTCGGGTCTGTACCGCTTCGCTGGGTCGGACCGGCGGGGCTACACAGACGGACGGGCGCGCGGCGCCCGCAGGTCAGGGCCGGCGTTCCGGCCGACGAGTGCAGGGAGAACGTAGGTGGCACGGATCGGTGACGGCGGCGACCTACTGAAGTGCTCCTTCTGCGGCAAGTCGCAGAAGCAGGTCAAGAAGTTGATCGCGGGCCCCGGGGTCTACATCTGTGACGAGTGCATCGATCTCTGCAACGAGATCATCGAGGAGGAGCTGGCCGAGTCCGGCGAGGTGAAGTGGGAAGAGCTTCCCAAGCCGATGGAGATCTGCCAGTTCCTCGACAACTACGTGGTCGGCCAGGACCAGGCCAAGAAGGCGCTCGCGGTCGCGGTCTACAACCACTACAAGCGGATCCAGGCCGAGGCGGCCGGCGCGCCGGGTTCCGGCAGCGACGCCGTCGAGCTGGCCAAGTCGAACATCCTCCTGCTCGGCCCGACCGGCTGCGGCAAGACCCACCTGGCGCAGACCCTCGCGCGGATGCTCAACGTCCCGTTCGCGATCGCCGACGCCACCGCGCTCACCGAGGCGGGCTACGTCGGCGAGGACGTGGAGAACATCCTCCTCAAGCTGATCCAGGCCGCGGACTACGACATCAAGCGCGCCGAGACCGGGATCATCTACATCGACGAGGTCGACAAGATCGCCCGCAAGTCGGAGAACCCGTCGATCACCCGGGACGTCTCGGGCGAGGGCGTCCAGCAGGCGCTGCTGAAGATGCTCGAAGGCACGGTCGCCAACGTGCCGCCGCAGGGCGGGCGGAAGCACCCGCACCAGGAGTTCATCCAGATCGACACCACCAACGTGCTGTTCATCTGCGGTGGCGCCTTCGCGGGGCTGGACCAGATCATCGAGGCCCGGACGGGTTCCGGCGGCACCGGCTTCGGCGCCCGGCTCCGGTCGGTCTCCGAGCGGTCGACCGACGACATCTTCAGCCAGGTCATGCCGGAGGACATGCTCAAGTTCGGGCTGATCCCGGAGTTCATCGGCCGGCTCCCGGTGATCACCAACGTGCGCAGCCTCGACCGCAGCGCGCTGGTGCGGATCCTGACCGAGCCGCGCAACGCCCTGGTCCGGCAGTACCAGCGCCTCTTCGAGTTGGACGGCGTCGAGCTGGAGTTCGAGCCCCCGGCGCTGGAGGCCATCGCCGATCAGGCGATGCTCCGCGGCACCGGTGCCCGCGGCCTCCGGGCGATCATGGAAGAGGTCCTGCTCTCCGTGATGTACGAGGTGCCGAGCAACCCGGACGCCGCCCGCGTGCTGATCACCCGCGAGGTGGTCCTGGAGAACGTCAATCCGACGATCGTGCCCCGCGAGTTCACCGGTCGCCGGGCTCGTCGGGACCGCGAGGAGAAGTCCGCCTGATCTCCGTACCGACCGCGCCCGGGGTCATTCCGGGCGCGGTCGGCGTGAGCGGGTCCGCCGGTCCCATTCGCCCGACGGGGTGACGACCACCATCACCAGCCGCACCGGCTCGTCGTCGGCGTTGCGGTAGCCGTGCCCCCGGTCGGCGTGGAACTCGATCGTCTCCCCGGCCCGTACGACGTGCGCGACGCCGTCGACCACGACCGTCGCCGTGCCGGTCAGGACGTGCAGCACCTCCCGTGTGCCGCGGGGGTGGTCGGGGGAGTGGTGGGTCTCGCCGGGCTGCAGCCGCCAGTCCCAGAGTTCGACCAGGTCCGGCTCGCCCAGGCCGCTGAGCAGTTGGGCGGCCCCGCCGTGCTCGCCCCGCCAGAGCACCGGCGCCTCGCCGGCGGCGGTGATCCGCACGGTTCTCTCCTCGGCCGGCTCGAGGAGGTGGGCGATGTTGACTCCGAAGGCGTCCGCGACCCGGCAGAGGGTGCCGATGCTCGGGTTGGTCCGGGCCCCTTCGATCTGCACGAGCATGCCCTTGCTGACCCCGGACCGTCCCGCCAGTTCCTCGAAGGACCAGCCGCGCGCGGCGCGCAGTTCGCGGACCTGCCGCGCGACGGCGGAGGTCACCGCGCTCACCCGCCCGGCACTGGCGTCGGTCATCACACTATCCTTCGCGGTTAATATTGTGGTACGACATCTGGATGTTCCCCATTGTGCTCGCAGCGGTGTCCGCGGTCGCGTTCGGCACGGCCGACTTCTCCGGCGGAAAGGCGTCCCGCCGCGCCGACCCGATCGCCGTCACGGTGGTCTCGCAGCTGCTGAGCGTCCCCCTGCTGCTCGCGCTGGTACTGGTGGTGCCCGGCACGCCCCACCGCCTCGACCTGGCCTGGGGCCTGCTCGCCGGGGTGGCCGGCGCCGCCGGCGTGGTCCTGCTCTACCGCGCCCTCGCCGGCGGGATGATGGCAGTCGTCGCGCCGATCACCGCGATCACGGCCGCCCTGGTGCCGATCATCGCCGGACTGGTCACCGCCCACTCGCCCGGCACCCTCGCGCTCTGCGGCGCCGGCCTCGCCGTGTTGGCCATCGCCCTGGTCAGCCTCGGGGAGGGCGGCGTCTCCGGGGCGGTGTCACCGCGCGTGGTGGGCATGGCCCTCGGCGCCGGCACGCTCTTCGGCGTCTTCTTCGCCCTCCTCGGCCAGGCCGACGAGGACGCCGGCATGTGGCCCGTCCTGGCGGTACGGGTCAGCTCGATCGGCTTCGGACTCGCGCTGGCCGCGCGGAGTGGGGTGAGCCTGCGGCTCGGGCCCCGGGTGCTCGGCTGGGCCGCAGCGGCCGGCCTGCTGGACTCCGCGGCGAACGCGCTCTACCTGGCGGCGGCGAGCCGTGGCCACCTGAGCATCGTGGCGGCGATCGCCGCGCTGTACCCCGCCAGCACCGTGCTCCTCGCGCTCGCCGTGGACCGGGAGCGGCTCCGGCCTGCGCAGGTCGCCGGTCTGGGGTTCGCCGCCGGCGCGCTGGTCCTGGCGAGCCTCTGAGCCCTGTCGTCGATCGCCGCCCGTCCGTACGCTGAACCCCATGCGCGTCGCCGTCTGCCAGCTCAACGCCCGCGACGACCGGGCGGCGAACCTCGCCGCCGCCGAGGCCCTGCTGGCCCGGGCCGCGGCGGCCGGCGCCGACCTCGCCGTCCTCCCCGAGTACGTGGACTACCTGGGCCCGGCGAAGGGCATGCCGGAGCCCGAGCCGGTGGACGGCTTGGTGGGGGAGTTCTTCGCCGCCGTGGCTCGCCGGCTCGGCATCTGGGTGGTCGCCGGTTCCTTCCACGAGGCGGGTCCCGATCCGGAGCACACCTGGAACACGTCGCTGGTCTTCGACCGCACGGGCGCCCTCGCCGCCAGCTACCGGAAGATCCATCTGTACGACGTGGAGATCCCGGGCCGGGTGTCGTACCTGGAGTCGGCGACGGTGGCGCCGGGGGAGCAACCCGTGGTGGTCGACGTCGAGGGCCTGCGGGTGGGCCTGTCGATCTGCTACGACCTGCGCTTCCCGGAGCTGTACCGGCAGCTCGCGACCGAGGGCGGCGCGCAACTCTTCGTCGTCCCCGCGGCGTTCATGATGCACACCGGGCGGGACCACTGGGAGGTCCTGCTGCGCGCCCGGGCGATCGAGAACCAGTGCTTCGTGGCGGCAGCCGGCCAGACCGGTGACCACGAGCCGGGACGGACCTGTTTCGGGCGCAGCATGGTGGTGGACCCGTGGGGGACGGTGCTGAGCCAGGTGCCGGACGGGCCGGGGCTCGCCGTCGGCGACCTGGACCTGGACCGGCTACGGACGATCAGGGCGGAGTTGCCGAGCCTCGCGAACCGGCGGCTGTGAGGACGGTCAGCTCTCCAGGAGTACTCCGACGACGGTGAAGCCGGCGATCGCCGCGGCGGTGATGAGCAGGGCGGTCGTCATCCGGGAGGGGCCCCGTCGGGCGAGCCGCCCGAGCGACACCAGGACGACGAAGAGCACGAACGCGCCGATGACCAACTGCCAGAAGGGCAGCAGGAGCCCGAGCAGCGCTTCCTCGGCGAGCGGAGCTATCGGGCGACCTGACACGTCATCCATGCCAGACACTCTGGCACGGCGGGACCGCCGGCGGATGCCTGCTGCGGGGTTGTCTACCCGGCCGACGGCTCGGCGGCGCCGTTACGAAGATCCACTGACGGCCGTTGATTTGCCTTCTCCCGGGCGTTCACGTAACTTTCTCTCTGTCAGCGGGGAACGGACGAAACGGGCGAAAGTCCGAAGGCCGGAACCGCGGGAATGGCTCCAGGGTCTGTCGGGTTGTAGCCTGACACGAGCCTGGACCGGGCGGGGCGGGTGACTCCGGAAGACACGGGGTTGCGATCGCGAAGCCGACCGGGTAGAGTTCGAAAGCCGGCAGGGAGCCGGGCGGGTGGCCGCGAGAGCGGTGATCGGCCGGTCTGCCGCTTCCCACGACAGAAACGACCGCCGGATACGGCGTGCGTCAGCGTGGATCGGGCCGAACCAAGTTGATCACCTCGGATACGAGGTTGACAGCGAAGATCGGGCCGGGTAAGTTAGAGAGGTTGCCCCGGATGGGGGTTCTACTGGGTGGGGCTTCTGGATGGTGTGTGGTTGTTCTTTGAGAACTCAACAGGGTGCTTGATAAGCCAGTGCCAAATTGATTTATACCCCGGACTGGCAGTTCTCCTTTGGGGGGATTGTTGGTTG
>NZ_QGKS01000326.1 GCF_003172935.1 Micromonospora sicca
GGGTGGCTAGGCGGGCGGCGCGGGCGGCGCGCTTCTCCTCGAAGCGGGCGGCGGCCTGCTCCAGGTCGTCGAGGTGGCGGGCGATCTGGTCGCGGGCGGCCTCGCCGTCGCCGTTCAGGCCGGTCACCGAGAAGACGTCCCACTGGCGCAGCACGGGGACGACCACGTCGTCGCGGTGCTGGCGCAGGTCGTAGATGCCGGCCAGGGCGATCGCCACGGACTTGCGGGCGAAGCCGTCGATGCCGACACCGGGCATCTGGAAGTCGGCCAGCACGTCGGCCACGGCCCGCATGGCCTGGCTCGGGGCCAGCTCGAAGGCCGCGGCGAGCAGGTTGCGGTAGAAGACCATGTGCAGGTTCTCGTCGGCGGCCACCCGGGCCAGCAGCGCCTCGCAGGCTGGGTCGCCGGTGACCCGTCCGGTGTTGCGGTGTGAGATCCGGGTCGCCAACTCCTGGAACGACACGTACGCCAGCGAGTGCAGCACCTCGTCGCCGTGCGCGTTGGTGTAGCCCGCCGACATGTGGGTCATCCGGGCGCGCTCCAGGGCCACCGGGTCGACCGCCCGGGTCACCGTCAGGTAGTCGCGGATCGCGGTGCCGTGCCGCCCCTCCTCGGCGGTCCACCGGTGCACCCAGTTCCCCCACGCGCCGTCTCGGCCGAACAGGGTGGCGATCTCGTGGTGGTACGAGGGCAGGTTGTCCTCGGTGAGCAGGTTGACGATCAGCGCCGTCCGGGCCACGTCGGGGATGGTGGAGTCGGACTCCGCCCACGCCTCGCCGCCGAGCGGGCCGTCGAAGGTGCGGCCCTCGCTCCACGGGACGTACTCGTGGGGGAACCACTCCTTGGCCATCGACAGGTGCCGGTCGAGGTTCTTCTCCACCACGGCTTCGAGTTCGAGGAGCAGGGCGGTCTGGCTCATCGGGGTGGTCATACGGGTCTCCCTACGGTGGCGTAACTTACGCCACCGTAGGTCCTCTACCCCGTACGCGCCAGTACGAACTCAACTGACCAGTGGCTTCAGGTCCGCGCGCGGCGGCGTCCACTCCCCCGCCGCCGCGGCTACCTGCTCGCCGGAGCGGATGTCCTTCACCTCGTCGCCCTCGGCGCCGGGGAACCAGACGTACGGGATGCCCCGCCGCTCGGCGTAGCGGATCTGCTTGCCGAACTTGGCCGCGCTCGGCGACACCTCGGTCGGGATGCCCCGGGAGCGCAGCGCCTCCGCCACCTTGTTGCTCGCCGGGCGGTCCTCCTCGGTGCTGACGGCGACCAGGACACACGTCGGCACGCTGCGGGAGACCGTCAGCGCCTCGGCGCCGAAGAGCAGGCCCAGCAGCCGGGTCACCCCGATGGAGATGCCCACTCCCGGGAAGCGGACGTTGCCGGAGCTGGCCAGGTTGTCGTATCGGCCGCCGGAGCAGACCGAGCCGAACCGCTCGTAGCCCAGCATCTGCGTCTCGTAGACGGTGCCGGTGTAGTAGTCCAGGCCACGGGCGATCCGGAGGTCGGCCACGCAGAGGCCGGGCGAGTGCGCGGCGGCGGTCTCCACCACGGCGGTCAGCTCGGCGATGCCCTCGTCGAGCAGCGGGTCGCTCACGTCGAGGGCGCGCACCGCGTCGCCGAAGGAGGCGTCCGGCGCGGAGATCTCGGCCAGGGCCAGGCACGCCTTGGCCTGCGCCTCGCTCGCCCCGGCGGTCTCCGCCAACAGCTCCGCGACCCCCGCCGGGCCGATCTTGTCGAGCTTGTCCACCGCGCGCAGCGCCGCCTCCGGGTCGGTGAGCCCGATGCCCCGGTAGAAGCCCTCGCAGATCTTGCGGTTGTTGACCTGGATCCGCACCGGCGGGATCGGCAGCGAGCGCAGCGCGTCGCCGATCACCAGCGGCATCTCCGCCTCGTAGTGGGCCGGCAGGGTGTCCCGGTCGACGATGTCGATGTCGGCCTGGAGGAACTCGCGGTAGCGCCCCTCCTGCGGGCGCTCGCCCCGCCACACCTTCTGGATCTGGTAGCGCCGGAACGGGAACTGGAGCTTGCCGGCGTTCTCCAGCACGTAGCGGGCGAACGGCACGGTCAGGTCGAAGTGCAGGCCGAGCGAGTCGTCGCCGGCCGGGCCGTCGGTGTCGGCCTGGAGCCGGCGCAGCACGTAGACCTCCTTCGAGGTCTCCCCCTTGCGCAGGAGCTGGTCGAGGGGCTCGACCGAGCGGGTCTCCAGGGGGGCGAAGCCGTACAGCTCGAAGGTGGCGCGGATCCGGTCGAGGACGAACTGTTCGATCATCCGCTGCGCGGGCGTCCACTCCGGGAAGCCGGAGATGGGCGTGGGCTTGCTCATGGCGTACTCCTTGCGTCCCGCGCGGGCCGCGCGGGGAGGTCGTGGGTGCGGTGAGTCAGAGACCGCGGGTGGGCGCGGCCGGGCGCGCGCCGCCGGTGCCCGCCACCTCGAGGAGGTACGGGTTGCTCGCGCGCTCGCGGCCGATGGTGGTCGCGGGGCCGTGGCCGGGCAGGACGACCGTGTCGTCGGCCAGCGGGAGGACCTTCTCCCGCAGGCTGGACAGCATCCGGGGCGTGCTGCCGCCCGGCAGGTCGGTGCGGCCGATCGAGCCGGCGAAGAGCACGTCACCGGAGAGGCAGATCTGTTCGGCCTCCCAGGGCGAGCCGGCGCCGGGCATCCGGAACAGCACCGACCCGCCGGTATGGCCGGGGGCGTGGTCGACGGTGATCTCCAACCCGGCGAGGGCCAGGGTCGCGCCGTCGGTCAGCTCGGCCACGTCGTCCGGTTCGGCGTACGGCAGCCGGCCACCGAAGAGCTGGGTGAGGTCCGTCGACAGCGCCTTCGACGGGTCGGCCAGCAGCTCGCGGTCGTCCGGGTGGACGTACGCGGGGATGCCGCGCGCGCCGCAGACCGGCGCCACCGAGAAGGTGTGATCGAGGTGGCCGTGGGTGAGCAGCACGGCGACCGGGTGCAGGCGGTGCTCGGCGAGCAGGGCGTCGAGCCGGTCGAGCACCCCGATGCCGGGGTCGACCACCACGCACTGCTCCCCCGGCGCGGTCGCCACCACATAGCAGTTGGTGCCGAAGGCGTCCGCGGGAAAGCCGGCCACGAGCACGTCCGCTCCCCTTCCGTCGAGTCGTCGTCTCCGTCCAGCAGCCTAGTCGGCCGGGCGAGCGCATTGTTCCGACCCAGCGGTCCCACCCGTCCCGGTGGGCACAGTGACATCTTCCGATAAACCGTGGCCGGACCTCGTACACCACTTTCCCAGCGGCTACCCGTACACTCTGGCGGGCGTGTGGCGTGGCGCACTGCCGCCGGACGGGCGGACGACGCCCGGGCGCCGGCGACGACCAGGGCAGAGGAAGGGGAGCACGGGTGGCTTCCAGCAGGGACCGGCAGCGCAAACTGGCGCGGGCCAAGCTCGACCGGCAACTCGCCCGGCGGGCCGCGGCCGCGAGGCGCCGCCGGCAGATCCTGGCCGGCGTGGGCGCCGCCGTGGTGCTCGCGCTGATCGTGGTCGGCTCGGCCTGGGCGCTGGGCGCGTTCGACTCCGAGCCGGAGAAGAAGGCCGCCGAGGACGTCTGCGTGTGGACCCCGCAGGACGCCGGCGCCAACACGAACCTCAAGGACGTCGGCACCCCGGCCACCACCGGCCTGCCGACCTCCGGCACCCGGGCGATGACGATCACCACGAACCAGGGCGGCCCGATCACCGCCGAGCTCGACCTGGCGTCCGCGCCGTGCGCCGGGGCGAGCATCGCCCACCTGGCCGGCAAGTCGTTCTACGACAACACCAAGTGCCACGAGATCACCACCGAGGGCGCGCTGCGCTGCGGCGACCCGAGCGGCAGCGGCATCGGCGGCCCGGCGTACTCGTTCTACGACGAGAACGTGCCCACCCCGGCGCCGAGCGCGTCCGGCAAGCCCGCCGCCGGGCAGCCCCCGGCGTACCCGAAGGGCACGGTCGCCATGATCGCGAACCCGCCGGGCAGCAACGGCAGCCAGTTCCTCGTCTTCTTCAAGGACTTCAACCCGGCCAAGCCGGTCTACCCGGTCATCGGCAAGGTCACCGCCGGCCTCGACGTGGTGGAGAAGATCGGCGCCCTGCCGACCGTGGACAATGGGAGCGGGGCCAAGGTCAAGCCGAAGACCGACGTGGTGATCCAGAGCCTGACGGTCGGCGAGCCGACCACGGCACGGGCCGCCACCGGCGCGCCCACGGCCAGCCCCAGCGCCGGCTGACCCGGCCGCCCACCCACCGCAGCGGCTTCGTCCGCCCGAGAAGTTTCGAAGGAGTGACCGTGACGTCCACGAGAGAGCGGCAGCGCGCGGCGGCGCGGGCCCGACTCGAGCGGGAGATGGCCGAGCGCGCGGCCCGCGCCCGCAAGCGCCGGCAGACGCAGGCGATCGTCGGGGCCGGTGCGGTCCTGCTGCTCGTGGTCGCCGGCGCCGTCTGGCTGGCCACCACCCTCGGTGGCGACGACGACAAGAAGCAGACCGCCACGTCGGCGGGTGCCGCCCAGTGCGCCTTCACCGAGGTCCCCAAGGAGGGGCGCACCAAGCAGATCAAGGACGTCGGCCTGCCCGGTGCCCAGCAGCAGAACAGCGGCACCCAGACCATGACGATCGACACCAACCTGGGGCCGATCACCGCGAAGATCGACCGGGCGGCCGTGCCGTGCACCGCGGGCAGCTTCACCCACCTGGCCAGCAAGGGCTTCTTCGACAACACCAAGTGCCACCGCCTGGTCACCGAGGGCATCAAGGTGCTGCAGTGCGGCGACCCGAGCGCCACCGGCAAGGGCTGGCGGGAGACCGACGGCACCGGCGGCCCGAGCTACAACCTGGCCGAGGAGAACCTGCCGACCGACAAGCGCCCGCCGTACCCGGAGGGCGTCATCGCGATGGCCAACTCCGGCCAGCCGGGCAGCACCGGCAGCCAGTTCTTCATCGTGTACGGCGACTCGCAGCTCGACCCGAACTACACGGTGCTGGGCACCATCACCGGCGGCATGGACGTGGTCAAGCAGGTCGCGGCGGCCGGTGACGACAAGGCCTTCGCGCAGCAGGCCGGCGGCGGCCACCCCAAGAAGGAGATCGTCATCAACAAGCTGGCGATGAGCGGCATCCAGGGCTGACCGCCCCGTACGACGACGAAGCGCCCGCCGGCCGCAGCCGGCGGGCGCTTCCGCGTCCGTGCCTCAGGCGCCCGAGGTGACCCGGTACGCGTCGAAGACGCCGTCGACCTTCCGCACCGCGGCCAGCAGGTGGCCCAGGTGCTTCGGGTCGGCCATCTCGAAGCTGAACCGGCTCACCGCCACCCGGTCCCGGGTGGTGGTGACGGTGGCGGAGAGGATGTTCACCCGCTCCTCCGACAGCACCCGGGTGACGTCGGCCAGCAGCTTGTGCCGGTCCAGCGCCTCGACCTGGATGGCGACGAGGAAGGTGGAGGCGGAGGTGAGCTTCCAGCTGACCTCGACCACCCGCTCGCTCTGCGCCCGCAGGTCCTCGGCGTTGGCGCAGTCGTCCCGGTGCACGCTCACCCCACCGGAGCGGGTGACGAAGCCGAAGACCGCGTCCGGCGGCACCGGGGTGCAGCAGCGGGCCAGCTTGATCCAGACGTCGCTGACGCCCCGGACCACGACGCCCGGGTCGCTGCTGCTCTGCCGGCTGCGCGGCGGCCGGGTCGCGACGGCGGTCTCGGCGATGTCCTCCGCCGCGCCCTCCTCGCCGCCGTAGGTGGCCATCAGCTTCTGCACGACCGACTGGGCGGAGACCTGGCTGTCGCCGACCGCCGCGTAGAGCGAGGCGACGTCGGCCAGGTGCAGGTCCCGGGCGATCGCCATCAGCGCGTCCGAGGTGAGCATCCGCTGCAACGGCATGCCCTGCTTGCGCATCGCCTTGACGATCGAGTCCTTGCCGGCCTCGATCGCCTCCTCGCGCCGCTCCTTGTTGAAGTACTGGCGGATCTTGGTGCGGGCGCGTGGGCTCTTGACGAAGCCGAGCCAGTCCTGCGTCGGGCCGGCCGTGTCGGACTTCGAGGTGAAGATCTCGATCACGTCGCCGTTGGAGAGCGTCGACTCCAGCGGCACCAGCTTCCCGTTGACCCGGGCGCCGATGCACTTGTGCCCGACCTCGGTGTGCACCGCGTACGCGAAGTCCACCGGCGTCGACCCGGTCGGGAGCGGGATGACGTCACCCTTCGGGGTGAAGACGTACACCTCCTGGCTGGACAGGTCGAAGCGGAGCGCGTCGAGGAACTCGCTCGGGTCGGCCGCCTCCCGCTGCCAGTCCAGCAGCTGACGCAGCCAGGTCATCTCGTCGATGTGCGCCGGCGGGCCGACGATCTGGGTGCCCTTGTGCTCCTTGTACTTCCAGTGCGCGGCGATGCCGAACTCGGCGGTGCGGTGCATCGCGTACGTGCGGATCTGCATCTCCACCGGCTTGCCGGTGGGCCCGATGACCGTCGTGTGCAACGACTGGTACATGTTGAACTTGGGCATCGCGATGTAGTCCTTGAACCGGCCCGGCACCGGCTGCCAGTTGGCGTGGATGACGCCCAGCGCCGCGTAGCAGTCCCGCACCGTGTCGACCAGGATCCGCACCCCGACCAGGTCGTAGATGTCGTTGAAGTCGCGACCCCGCACGATCATCTTCTGGTAGATCGAGTAGAGGTGCTTCGGCCGGCCGGTGGTCTCCGCCTTGATCTTGGCGGCCTTGAGGTCGGTCGACACCTTCTGGGTCACCTGGCGCAGCAGCGCCTCCCGCTGCGGCTGGTGCTCCCCGATCAGGCGGTTGATCTCCTCGTACCGCTTCGGGAACAGGGTGCCGAAGGCGAGGTCCTCCAGCTCCCACTTGATGGTGTTCATACCCAGGCGGTGGGCCAGGGGAGCGAGGATCTCCAGCGTCTCCTTCGCCTTCTGCTCCTGCTTGGGGCGGGGCAGGAAGGTGAGGGTACGCATGTTGTGCAGCCGGTCGGCGAGCTTGATCACCAACACCCGCGGGTCCTTGGCCATCGCCACGACCATCTTGCGGATCGTCTCCGCCTTGGCGGCGTCACCCAGCTTGACCTTGTCCAGCTTCGTCACGCCGTCGACCAGGAGGGTCACCTCCGGGCCGAAGTCCGCCCGCATCTGGTCGAGGGTGTACTCGGTGTCCTCGATGGTGTCGTGCAGCAGCGCGGCGACCAGGGTGGTGGTGTCCATGCCCAGGTTGGCCAGGATGGTCGCCACGGCCAAGGGGTGCGTGATGTACGGGTCACCGGACTTGCGGTACTGACCGGAGTGCCAGCGCGCCGCCGTGTCGAACGCCCGCTGGAGCAGCCGGGCGTCGGCCTTGGGGTGGTTCTCCCGGTGGGTGGAGATCAGCGGTTCGAGCACCTCGCTGACCTGCGAGGTCTGCCAGGGCGCGTTGAACCGGGCCAGCCGGGCGCGAACCCGCCGGCCGGTCGGCGCGTTGGACAGCGCGAAGCCACCGGTCGGCGCGGGATCGGTCGAGCCATCGGTCGGGAACGGCACCACGACGGCGCCGCCGGGCGACGTGCCGTCGGCCGTGCCGGCGTCGGGGGCGACGCCGTTGCCAGAGCCCGTCACCCGGGCCGGCGGGTTGCCGCTCCGCTCGGTCACCGAGCCGTCCGCGTCGCCTGTCGGGTGCACCGTGCCCTCCACCGGAGGGACGACATCGTGGGACACCGGCCTCCTCACCGCTCGCCGGGGTGCGCCGGCCGTACGGCCGACGTTCGTATCAACCGGCTGTGGGGCCGGTGTTGTTCCGCGCCGGCCGCGGCCGGCGGTCCTTCCGCCACCGGACGGTCGCCCGCCCGGTCAGCAAAGGGCAATGCTACCCGCACGCAGGGTGCCCCGCCGCTCCGCCGGACGGTCCCCGCGGGCTCCGCCCGACGGGCGTGGCATCAAACGGTCAGCAGGGCATGGACCGGGCGCGGGGCCAGCCGCTCCCGGCCCTTGAGGAAGGCCAGCTCCAGCAGCACGGTGAAACCGGCGACCGTGCCGCCGGCCCGCTCCACCAGGTCGAGGGTGGCCTCGGCGGTGCCGCCGGTGGCGAGCACATCGTCGACGACCAGCACCCGGTGGCCGGCGGTGAAGGCGTCCTGGTGCACCTCCAGGGTCGCCTCGCCGTATTCCAGGTCGTAGGAGGCCGAGTACGCCGGACGGGGCAGCTTGCCGGCCTTGCGGACCGGCACCACACCCACCCCGGTCGCGTACGCGATGGCGGCGGCGATGACGAAGCCGCGCGCCTCGATGCCGACCACCGCGTCGAACGAGTCACGCCCGTGGTACGCGACGATCCCGTCGATCACCTCGCGGAACACGTCACCGTCGGCGAAGAGGGGCATCAGGTCCTTGAACATGACGCCGGGCTTCGGGAAGTCCGGCACGTCCAGTACCCGGCTGGCCACCAGCCGGGCGACCTCCGGGCCGCTGTCTCCCCGTACCCCGGTGCTGTGGGTCTCCGTCACGGTTGTCCCGCTTCCCTTCCGACGACGACGGCGTCCGCCATGCTGCTCGCACAGCATGGCGGACGCCGTCAGGTCGATCGCTACCGGGTCCGGTGGACCGGTCAGCGGCGCTTGGCGCCGCCCGGACGGTTGCCCCCGCCGCCGGGACGACCGCCCCGGGCACCGGTCGGACGCTTGGCGGCCGGTCGGGCGCCCACCTTCGGCGCCGAGCCGGCCAGCGCCGCCGCCTCCTGGTCGATGGCCGGCTCGCCGGCCTCGGCGGACCGCGGCGCGCCCTTCGGGGTCACCTCGCCCCGGGCGATGGCGCCCCGGCGGGCCAGCACCCGCTTGTTGTGCGCGCTGATCCGCGGGTCCTGGTTCTTCAGGAGCACCAGCAGCGGGGTGGCCAGCAGGATCGAGGTCAGGAACGCCACCGCCATACCGACGAAGAGCACCAGACCGAGGTCCTTCAGCGTGCCCGCGCCCAGCAGGCCGGCCCCGATGAAGAGCAGGCCGCCGACCGGGAGCAGGGCGACCACCGAGGTGTTCAGCGACCGCATCAGGCTCTGGTTCAGAGCGAGGTTGGAGGCCTCGCCGTAGGTCAGGTTGTTGTTCGCGGTGATGCCCCGGGTGTTCTCCTGGACCTTGTCGAAGACCACCACCACGTCGTAGAGCGCGAAGCCCAGGATGGTGAGGAAGCCGATGATCGTCGACGGCGTCACCTCGAAGCCGACCAGCGAGTAGATGCCGGCGGTGAGGATCAGGTTCATGAACAGCGAGCTGATCGCGGCGACGGCCATCCGCCACTCGAAGCGCAGGACCAGGTAGATCGCCACCACCGCGAGGAAGATGAGCAGGCCGAGCAACGCACGTTCGGTCACCTGGCCACCGAACGACGCGCTGACCTGGTTCGCGCCGACCTGCTCGAACTTGAGCCCGAACTTCTGGGCGATCTCGGTCTTCACCTCGTTCGACTGCGTAGGCGTCAGCTCGGAGGTGCGCATCTCGTACGTGTCGCCGCTGGTGCCGCCGACCTTCTGCGCGGTGGCCACCTCGGCGCCGCCACCCTTGGTCCGCAGCACGTCGTTCACCTGCTGCTCGGCCTCGTCCAGGGTGGCGACGCTGGCCGGCACCTGGAGCGAGGTGCCGCCGGCGAACTCGATGCCGAGGCTGAAGCCGCGCACGGCGAAGCTGAGCACCGCGAGCAGCACCAGCGCGGCGGCGACGCCGAACCACAGCTTGCGCCGGCCGACGATGTTGAGATCGGCCTCGCCCCGGTAGAGCCGGGACGCCAGACCACTCTTAGCCATCTCAGGCCTCCTTGACGCGCGGGTTACGGGCGGTGCCCTGCTCGGTCGACCGGGCCGGCAGGGCCCGGCCGAGGCCGCTGACCCGCGGGGACAGGAACGCCCGGCTCCGGGCGAACATCGTCATGATCGGGTGACGGAAGAGGAAGACGACCACCAGGTCGAGCACGGTCGCCAGGCCGAGGGCGAAGGCGAAGCCCTTCACCGTGCCGACCGAGACGATGTAGAGCACCACGGCGGACATCAGGGTGATGGAGTTCGCCGAGATGATCGTCCGGCGGGCCCGGATCCAGGCGCGTGGCACCGCGCTGCGCGGGCTGCGTCCCTCGCGGATCTCGTCCTTGAGGCGCTCGAAGTAGATGACGAACGAGTCCGCCGCCACGCCGAGCGAGACGATCATGCCGGCGATGCCGGCGAGGGTGAGGGTGAAGCCGATCGACCGGCCGAGCACCACCAGGGCGCCGAAGACCAGCAGCGCGGAGAGCACCAGGCTCAGGAAGATCACCGAGCCGAGCAGCCGGTAGTAGAAGAACGAGTAGATGATGACCAGCAGCATGCCGATGCCGGCGGCGAGCAGACCGGCCCGCAGCTGGCTCTCGCCCAGTGTGGCCGTCACGTTCTGCTTCTCCTGCTGCACGAAGGTCACCGGCAGGGCGCCGTAGCGCAACTGGCTGGCCAGCGCGTTGGCCGTCTTGTTGTCGAAGCTGCCGGTGATCTGCGAGTCACCGGTCAGCACGCCCTGGATCTCGGGGGAGGAGACGATCTGGTTGTCCAGGACCACCGCCACCCGGCACTTGCCGTCCTGACCGAGTGCGGTCTGGTCGCAGGCCTGGCCCTCGTTGTTGAACGCCTCGCGGGTCAGGTTGGTCCAGTGCTCCTGCCCCTTGCCCGTGAAGTTCAGGCTGACCACCCAGGCGCTGGTCTGGTCGAGCTGGGCGGAGGCGTCCTTGACGTCGGTGCCGACCACCTTCGCCACGTCGAGCAGGTACTTCGCGCCCGACTCGCAGGCGACGGCCCGCTGCTTCTCGTCCTTGATCGACGCCGGCGGCCGCTTGTCGAGCTGGGCGCAGGTGATGGTCGGGACGTTGAACTGCATGTCCACCGGCAGCACCGCGATCTCCTGCGGGGAGAGCGTGCCGAACGGCTTGAGCTTCTCGGCCAGTGACGGATCGGCGGAGACGTCGGCCGGGGCCTTCAGGCCGGTGGCGGCGGCCCAGGCGGCCGGCCCGACCTTCTGCTCGACGGCCTTGCGCTGCTGCTCGACGCTCTGCGGCACGGGCTCGGCGGTGGCGCTCGGCGACGGCGCGGCGGCGCTCGGCGAGGCCGACGGCGTCGGGGCGGCCGCGCTGGCGCTCGGCGTCGGAGCCATGCCGCCCTGCCCGCCGGCACTCGGCGAGGCGGTGACCTTCGGGGCGCTCGCCGACGGCTTCGGCGAGGCGCTGCCCGAGGGCTTCGGCGTCGCGCTGCCGGACGGGGCGGGGG
>NZ_QGKS01000331.1 GCF_003172935.1 Micromonospora sicca
GGGCGTTCCCACGGGGGGACCCAGGCGGCGGCCTGGTCGGCCAGGGTGTCCCGGCCCTCCTCGTCGCTCATCGCGCTCCCTCCTCCGTCGTTCGCGTCTCGTCGCCCGGCTCCCCCGGCCGCGGCGCGGGCACCCCGCCGTCGCCGGCCACGGCCCGCGCGGACCCGCCCGCATCACCGTCGCCGGGCGGCGGGGCGGCCTCCGCCGGCTCCGGGGAACCCGCGTACTCGTCGATGTGCAGCTCGGTGTCGCCCTCGCTGGGGCCGGTCCAGCGGACGGTCAGCTCCTCCAGGGCCTGCTCCTGGACGAAGGCGACCAGGCCCTCCCGGTAGAGCTCCAGCAGGGCGAGGAAGCGGGCCACCACCTCCAGGGTGATCTCGCAGTCGGCGCAGAGCAGCGAGAAGGTGGCGATGCCGGCGCGGCGCAGCCGTTCGGCGAGGATCCCGGCGTGCTCGCGGACACTGACCCGGACCATGTGCACGTGCGCGATGGAGACCTGGGGCACCGGCCTCGGGGTCATCGCCTTCAGCGCCAGCTTGAGCAGCCGCTCCGGGCCGATGCCGAGCACCAGGTCGGGCAGCGCCTCGGCGTACCGGGGCTCCAGGGTGACCGCGCGGGGGTAGCGGCGGCCGCCGACGGCCTCCAGCTCGGCGATGTGCGCCGCGGCCTCCTTGTACGCCTTGTACTGCAGCAGCCGGGCGAAGAGCAGGTCCCGCGCCTCCAGCAGGGCGAGGTCCTCCTCGTCCTCCACCTCGGCGGCGGGCAGCAGCCGGGCGGCCTTGAGGTCGAGCAGGGTGGCCGCGATCAGCAGGAACTCGCTCGTCTCGTCCAGGTCCCACTGGTCGCCCATCGCCCGGATGTAGGCGATGAACTCGTCGGTGACCTTGTGCAGCGCCACCTCGGTGACGTCGAGCTTGTGCTTGCTGATGAGCTGGAGCAGCAGGTCGAACGGGCCGGTGAAGTTGGCCAGCCGGACGGTGAACCCGCTGGTCTCGGGGGCGTCCCCGGCGGGCAGCACACCGTCGACCTCCGCGGCCGGCTCGGCGGCGACCGCCGGGTCGGCGGCGCCGGGCGGCGCGGCGGGTGGGTCGAGGGGCGGTGCGGTCACCCGACGACCGTAGTGGACGGGCCGGACGGGCCGGTGACCTGGTGCACCCCCGACTACCGGTCCGTCTGGGCGGCGATCACCTCACGGGCCAGCTGCCGGTAGTTGCGCGCGCCGGACGACGCCGGGTCGAGCGTGGTGATCGGGGCGCCGGCGACGGTCGACTCGGGGAACTTGACGGTCTTGGTGATCACCGTCTGGTAGACCTTGTCGCCGAAGGCCTCCACCACCCGCTGGAGCACCTGCCGGCAGTGCGTGGTGCGGCTGTCGTACATGGTGGCGAGGATGCCCTCGAGCTCCAGGTCGAAGTTGAGCCGCTCGCGGACCTTGTCGATGGTGTCCAGCAGCAGCGCCACGCCGCGCAGGCTGAAGAACTCGCACTCCAGCGGGATGAGTACGCCGTGCGCGACGGTCAGCGCGTTGATCGCCAGCAGGCCCAGCGAGGGCTGGCAGTCGATCAGGATGAAGTCGTACTCCTTGCGGACGGTGCGCAGCACGCGCGCCAGCGCCATCTCGCGGGCGACCTCGTTGACCAGCTGGATCTCGGCGGCGGAGAGGTCGATGTTGGCGGGCAGCAGGTGCAGGCCGGCCACGTCGGTCTTGATCAGGACGTCCTCGGCGGTGACGTCGTCCTGCATGAGCAGGTTGTAGACCGACAGGTCGAGGTTGTGCGGGTTGACCCCCAGGCCGACCGACAGGGCGCCCTGCGGGTCGAAGTCGACCAGCAGCACCTTGCGGCCGTACTCGGCGAGCGCGGCGCCCAGGTTGATGGTCGTCGTGGTCTTGCCGACGCCGCCCTTCTGGTTGGCCATCGCGATGATCCGCGCCGGGCCGTGCCGGTCCGTCGGCATGGGCTCCGGGATGGGCTTGCGCATCGTGTACGCTGCCGGGTCGGCCGGACCCAGGTCCGCGCCGAGCGACGCCTGCTGCTCGCGGAGCTCCGACGTCCAGGCGTCGGCACGGTCACCGTTGCCAGCCATGTCCTCGTTGCCCCCTCCCGACGACCACCCGGCGTCGGAGCCGTCCGACGTCCTTCGCGGCGCCGCTGCGCACCCCGGTTCGTCGCCCCAGGAGGTCCGCGCCGATGCCGACTGTACGCCACGCGCCGGCAGCGCGTTCGGTACCCGGTCGGCGTGTCGGACGCACCGGCCGGTCAGGACGGTCGGGCCCGACTCACCCGCGGGCGCGCGGGTGCGCGGTGGCGTACACCTCGCGCAGCCGCTCCACAGTGACCAACGTGTACACCTGGGTGGTGGTCACCGAGGCATGGCCGAGCAACTCCTGCACCACCCGCACGTCGGCGCCGCCGTCGAGCAGATGGGTGGCGTACGAGTGGCGCAGGGTGTGCGGGGAGACCGCGCCCGCACCGTCCACCGGCAGGCCGGCGCGCTCGGCGGCGCGGCGCAGGATGGTCCAGGCGCCCTGCCGGGACAGCGCGCCGCCGCGGGCGTTGACGAAGACCGCCGGGGTGCCCCGGCCGGCGGCGACCAGCGCCGGGCGGCCCCGGACCAGCCAGGCGCGCAACGCCTCGACCGCGTACCCGCCGATCGGGACGAGGCGGGTCCGGCCGCCCTTGCCGCGCAGCACCACCGCGCCGTCGTCGGTGTCCAGGTCGTCCACGGCCAGGCCGACGGCCTCGGAGATGCGCGCCCCGGTGCCGTACAGGAACTCCAGCAGCGCCCGGTCGCGCAGCGCGAGCGGCGCCTGGTCGCCGGTGGCGGTCGCCGCGCCGGCGGTCTCCAGCAGCCGGACCACGTCGTCGACCGGCAGCGCCCTTGGCAGCCGGCGCGGCGGCGTCGGCGGGCGCACGTCCCGGCTGGGGTCGGCGGCGGCCATCCCCTCGCGCAGCGCGAAGCGGTGCAGGCCGCGCACCGCGCTGGCCGCCCGGGCCGCCGACGACACCGCGAGCGGCGGGTGCTCGTCGTCCCCGGCGCGCAGCCGGGCCAGGTGGGCCTCGACCTGGGTCGCGCCGACCGCGGCCAGGTCGGTCACCCCGGCCGCGGCGAGCGTGGCCAGGTAGCGGTCCAGATCCCGGCGGTACGACGAGAGCGTGTTGGCCGACAGCCCCCGCTCGACGGTGAGGTGGTCGAGGTAGCCGCGCACGGCACGGCGCAGGGCCGGCGCGGGCTCCACACCCGTGCCGGCCCCGGCCGATGTCGCGGTCAGCCCGTCGCCCCTCAGGCCAGCACGTCCGCCAGCGGCAGGGTGGCCATCCCGTGCGCCTCGGCGACCGGGCCGTAGACGACCTGACCCTGGTGGGTGTTCAGGCCCAGGGCGAGGGCCGGGTCGCGGCGCAGCCCCTCACGCCAGCCGTGGTTGGCCAGCTCCAGGGCGTACGGCAGGGTGACGTTGGTCAGCGCGTGCGTGCTGGTGTTCGGCACCGCGCCGGGCATGTTCGCCACGCAGTAGAAGATCGACTCGTGCACCTTGTAGACCGGGTCGGCGTGCGTGGTGGGACGCGAGTCCTCGAAGCAGCCGCCCTGGTCGATGGCGATGTCGACGAGCACGCTGCCCGGCTTCATCCGGGAGACCAGCTCGTTGGAGATGAGCTTCGGCGCCTTCGCACCCGGCACCAGCACCGCGCCGATGACCAGGTCCGCGTCCACCACGGCCCGCTCGATCTCGTACGCGTTGGAGGCGACGGTCTGCAGGTGGCCCCGGTAGATCGCGTCGGCCTGGCGCAGCCGGGCGACGTTCTTGTCCAGCAGCAGCACCTCGGACTGCAGGCCCAGCGCGATGGCGGCGGCGTTCATGCCGGAGACGCCGGCGCCGATGACCACGGTCTTGGCCGCGTAGACGCCGGAGACGCCGCCCGGCAGGACACCGCGCCCGCCGCCGGTGCGCATCATGTAGAAGGCGCCCACCTGCGGGGCGAGCCGGCCGGCCACCTCGGACATCGGGGCGAGCAGCGGCAGCGAGCGGTCGGGCAGCTCGACCGTCTCGTACGCGATGCCGGTGACCTTGCGGTCGATCAGCGCGTCGGTGCACTCCTTCGAGGCGGCCAGGTGCAGGTAGGTGAAGAGCACCTGCCCCTCGCGCATCCGGTGGTACTCCTCGGCGATCGGCTCCTTGACCTTGAGCACCAGCTCGGCGGCGTCCCACACCTCGTCGGCGGTGGCGAGGATCTTGGCGCCGGCGGCGGCGAACTCGTCGTCGCTGATGCTCGAGCCGACCCCGGCGCCGGACTCGACGAAGACCTCGTGACCGTGGCGGGTGAACTCGTTGACGCCCGCGGGCGTGATCGCCACGCGGTACTCGTGGTTCTTGACCTCGCGTGGGATTCCGACCTTCACGATGCAGACACCTCTCTTCGGGGCTGCCCACCCCCGACTGCTCGGCGCCACGACGGCCCCATTGCCGGCGCGGTCCACCGGTCCCGCCGGCGGCAGTCTAGGCCCGCCGGCCCGCCCCGGGAGCCAGCACAGTGACATCCGGTGCGCGGTCGTGCTGACGAAGTGTCAGGCGTCGACCGGGCCGGCGGTGGAGACCACCTCAGCCGTCAGGACAGTGTTCGCGCTCATCGTCCCACCGGCGGCGCGGCGGTGCGGACAGGATCGCCGGCGATCATCAAGGTGTCCGCACATCTGGGGCCTCATCGACGGCATCCTGATCCTGGTCAACGGTGGCGTCGACGGACAGGGCCGCCCGCTGCGGGACTGATCTCCGAGCAGACGACAGGGGCCGCGCGGTGACACCGCGCGGCCCCTTCTCGTCTCGCCCCGTCAGCGGGGCAGTGGCGCCTCCGGCCGGCGCAGCTCGGCGAAACCGGTCTCACGGGCGCGGGCGGCGGCGAGCAGCCCGGCCACGCAGGAGGCGTTGGTGATCTCCCCGGCCAGCACCATCCGGACCGCCTCGTCGAGGTCGATCCGGACGACCTGGAGGTCGGCCTCCTCGTCGCGGCGGTCGTGCCGCTGGTCGGCGGGCACGTCGGCCAGGTCGCGGGCCAGGAAGACCCGGACCACCTCGTTCGAGAAGCCCGGCGAGCTGTGCAGGTCCACCAGGACGTCGACGGCCCCGGCGGTCAGGTCGGCCTCCTCGGCCAGCTCCCGGGCCGCCGCCGCGGCCAGGTCCTCGCCGCTGACGTCCATCAGCCCGGCCGGCAGCTCCCACAGGTGCCGGCCGACCGGGTGCCGGTACTGGCGGATCAACACCACCTGACCGGCGTCGTCCAGGGCCACCACGGCCACCGCGCCGACGTGCCGGACGTAGTCACGGGTAGCGGTGCCGCCACCGGGCATCGTGACGTCGTCGCTGACCAGCGAGAAGATCCGGCCGGACCAGATCTCCCGGTGCTCGGTCACCTCGTAGCGGTGCTCGACGGCGCTCACGACGCCGACGCCACCTTCGCGGCGGCGGCGCCGTTGCGGCTGGCCGTCTTCGCCGGCGGGGCGTCCACCGGCGCGCCGTCCAGGTCCACCGGGAGCTGGTCGGCCTCGGAATACGCGATGGCGGCCTTGACGAAGCCGGCGAAGAGCGGGTGCGGCCGGGTCGGCCGGCTCTTCAGCTCCGGATGCGCCTGGGTGGCCACGAAGAACGGGTGCAGGCCGCGGTCCAGCTCGACGAACTCGACCAGCCGGCCGTCCGGCGAGGTGCCGGAGATGTGCAGCCCGGCCTTGGTGAGCTGGTCCCGGTAGGCGTTGTTCACCTCGTACCGGTGCCGGTGCCGCTCGCTGACCTCGGTGCTGCCGTACGACTCGGCGACCAGCGAGCCCTCGGCCAGCTTCGCCGGGTACGCCCCGAGCCGCATGGTGCCGCCCAGGTCGCCGCGGCCGGCGACGATGTCCTCCTGGTCGGCCATGGTGGCGATGACCGGGTGCTTGGCGTCCTCGTCGAACTCCAGCGAGTTCGCCCCGTCCAGGCCGGCCAGGTGGCGGGCCACCTCGATGGTCATGCACTGCAGGCCGAGGCAGAGCCCGAGCAGCGGGATGCCGTTCTCCCGGGCGTACCGGGCGGTGCCGATCTTGCCCTCGATGCCGCGGACGCCGAAGCCGCCGGGGATGACGATGCCGTCCACGCCGGCCAGGGCGGCCGCCGCGCCGGCCGGGGTGACGCAGTCGTCGCTGGGCACCCAGCGCAGCTGCACCCGGGCCCGGTGGCCGAACCCGGCGGCACGGATCGCCTCGCTGACCGACAGGTAAGCGTCGGGCAGGTCGACGTACTTGCCGACCACCGCGACGGTGACCGTGTGGTGCGGCTGGTGCACCCGGTCCAGCAGGTCGTCCCAGCTGGCCCAGTCCACGTCCCGGAAGGAGAGCCCGAGCCGGCGCACCACGTACGCGTCGAGGCCCTCCCGGTGCAGCACCTTCGGGATGTCGTAGATGCTCGGCGCGTCCGGGGCGGCGACGACCGCCTCCCGGTCCACGTCGCAGTAGAGCGAGAGCTTCTCCTTGAGCTTCTCCGGGATCTCCCGGTCGCAGCGCAGGACGATGGCGTCGGGCTGGATACCGATGCTGCGCAGCTGCGCCACCGAGTGCTGGGTCGGCTTGGTCTTCAGCTCGCCCGACGGCGCCAGGTACGGCACCAGCGAGACGTGCAGGTAGAAGCAGTTGTCCCGGCCCAGGTCGTGGCGGACCTGGCGGATCGCTTCCAGGAACGGCAGCGACTCGATGTCGCCGACCGTGCCGCCGACCTCGGTGATCACCACGTCCGGCACCTGGCCCTCAGCGTCCGGGTCGGCCATGCCGAGGATGCGGGACTTGATCTCGTTGGTGATGTGCGGGATGACCTGGACGGTGTCGCCCAGGTACTCGCCGCGCCGCTCCTTGGCGATCACGTCCGAGTAGATCTGCCCGGTGGTGACGTTCGCCTTGCCGGACAGCGCCCGGTCGAGGAACCGCTCGTAGTGCCCGACGTCGAGGTCGGTCTCGGCGCCGTCCTCGGTGACGAAGACCTCACCGTGCTGGAACGGGTTCATCGTCCCCGGGTCGACGTTGAGGTACGGGTCGAGCTTCTGCATCACCACGCGCAGTCCGCGCGCGGTCAGCAGATTGCCGAGGCTGGAGGCGGTGAGGCCCTTACCCAGCGAGGAGGCGACGCCCCCGGTGACGAAAATGTGCCTGGTCGTCCGTGCTGAAGGGGCCAACGCCTGCTCCCGTGTCGTCCGTAGCGGTCGTGCGAACCGCCTTGCCGATCAGCCAAGTGATCACGCGATCCACGGGATTCCACGGTAACACCTTTCCCTGCCCGAGCAGGCGTCGCACCCGCCGTAGACGCACGTCGGGCCCGGTCCGGGTCAGCCGGTGGGGACCTCCGTCGATGCCGGACCGGGCTGGGCGGGCACGGTCACCGGCCGCCCGCCGGGCCCGGACGGCCCCGGTACGCCCGTCGACGCCGGCGCGTCGTCGGCCGTGCTCACCGGGCCGGAGCCGCCGGCGACCGGCTCGCCCGGTCCGCGGCCGTCGGGTGCCGCGGCCGTACCGGTGTCCCCGGCGTCCGGCGCCGACCCCTCCCCCGACGCGCGACCTCCCCCGGGACGGTCGCCGCCGTCGACGGGGCCATCCACCGTGCCACCGGGACCCTCGTCGCCGGGTCGCCCCGCGCCGGGTTGCGTGCGGTCGGTGGAGTGGTCCAGCACGCGCAGCGCGGCCAGCGCGGCCATCGGCACCACCAGTGCCCCCGCCGCCCCGGCCACGTCCAGCGCCGAACCGCCGAGCACCCCGCCGATGCCGGCGGCCACGGCCGTGCCCGCCATCGCCGCCCGGATCGCCGGGTAGATGCCGAACAGCCGCATCAGGCCGCCCCACGGTTGCAGCAGCGCCAACCAGACCAGCGCCGCACCGGCCAACCCCAGCACGGTGAGCGGGCTGTTGACCAGGGTCTCCACGTTGGCGGTGCTGGAGCGGTGCACGGTGAGCCCGCCGGTGCCGTCGCCGACCGCGGCCAGGAACCGGCCGAGGCTGCCCCGCTCCGTCGCCGATCGGCGCACGTCCACCACGGCGAAGCCGACGGTGACCGCCAGCCCCGCCATGGTGGCCCAGGCGAGTCGGCTCACGGTCAGCCAGCCGCCGGCGCTGATCGCCGCGGCGACACTGACCCCGGCGGTCAGCGCGATCGCGCCGATCGAGTCCGCCCCCAGGTACGGACTGCCGACGACGACCACGGCGGCGCCGCCGACGGCCACCATCACCATCGGCCGCCAGGCGCGGCGGACCCGCTGGGCGAGCCAGCCCGCGCTGAGCAGCGAACCGGCGATGAAGACGCCCAGGCCGACGGTGCCGAGCCCGGCGTACCGGCCGCCCTCGAGCGCGGAGTAGCCGACCACGCCGTTGAGCTGCAACCGCGAGCCGGTGATCACGTCCACCCCGACCACCAGGGTGGCCAGGCCGGCGACCGCGCCGAGCGGGCCGAGGGTGCGGTCGTGCCCCGGGGTGAACCGGACCGCCGCCGTCCCGCCCACGATCAGCAGGGCGGTCACCACGCCGAACCACCAGCCGGCGTGCTGACCCCGCCACCACGGGGCCGCGTCGGCGAGCAGGGCGGCCGGCACCGCCAGGGCGGCGGCGACCAGCAGCAGCTCCACCGCGGCGACCACCCGCCGGGAGACGGGCTCGGGTCCGTGCGGGCCGGCGTGCCGGCGGGCCCGGCGCAGCAGCGGCAGCACCGCGACCGCGAGCGCCACCTGCGCCACGGCCAGCAGGGCGAAGAACCAGCCGGCCACCCGACGCTGGGCGCCGGCCTCCCGGTCGGCGTCCGCCGGTTGATCGATGGCGGCCCGCAGGTCCGCCGGTCGGCCGCCGACCGAGACGGCGGGACGGCCGAGGAAGAGCCGTTCCGGCATGGGCCGGCCCAGCGTCGCCAGGGCGGTCGGTGCCAGGTCCACGAGCTGGAGATAGCCCTCCCGGGCGGTGCTCGGGGAGGTCAGCCAACCCCTCTCCCAGCCCGGGCCGTCGGCAACCGCGACGTGCAGCCGGGACAGCTGGTCGGTGTCGGAGACGCCGGCGACGACCACCAGCGAGCGGGGCGGGCGGGCGGCGAGCACCCGGGCCAGTTGGGCGTCCGCCTGCCGGGCCTGCGCCGCCCGGGACGCCCGGTTCTCGCCGTCGACGCTGCCCAGGTCGACGATGCTCAACACGCAGGAGCCCAGCAGCTTGGCCGGGTCGGCGGGAAGGACCGGCGCGTAGCGGTCGACCCGGCCGAACGGGCGGGCGGCGGCCACCGCCGCACCCGGCCCGACCGCCACCGAGCAGCGAACGGACTCGGCCAGCGCGCCCGGCGTCGCACCCCAGGACAGCCGGTCCTGGTTGTACCGGACGACGCTCTCCTCGTCCGGCAGGTTGGCGCCGATGCCGTCCGGCTGCTCCACCGTCACCGCCGCCGGCGGGCAGCCACCCTGTTGGCGGCTGCCGTTCCAGGCGGCGAAGTTGCCCGCGCCGAGAGTGAGCCAGCCGTCGACCGGGCAGGTCGGCCGGTGCGCGGAGCGTACCGACAGGGAGCCGATCGACCCCTGTTCGGCCATCCGCCACAGCGTCGGGGTGGTCTGCGGGTCCACGTCGTCCCAGCGCAGCCCGGCCACCCCGGCCAGCACCACGAAGTCGGCGCCGCGCCCGGGCGGGCCGGTGTCCGGCCGGGCGGCCAGCGCGGTGATGCCGAGCGCCACCACGACCAGGGTCAGCAGGACCGGGGTCAGTCTGCGCAGCATCAGCGGCTGCCCGTCGACGGATCGGCCCCGGCCGGCGCCAGCTCGGCGTACAGGTCGGCCAAGCCGGCGACCGTGTCCGCCTCGGTCGGCCAGGTCGCGGCCCGGGCGGCGCCCCGGCGGCCCAGGTCCGCCCGACGGGCGTCGTCGTCCAGCAGCTCCCGCACCGCCGCGTCGACCGCGTCGACGTCGCCGGGCGGGACCAGCACCGCGGCGTCGCCGACCAACTCCGGCAGGCCACCCACGGCGGTCGCCACCAGGGGTACGCCGGCGTGCAGCGCCTCCTGGGCGAAGAGCTGGCGGGCCTCCCAGTCGCTGGTGACCACGGCCAGGTCGGCGCCGGCGAGCAGGTCGGCCACGTCGGTGCGGTGCCCGAGCAGGGTCACCGGCGCCCGGGCGGTCGAGATCCGGGCGGCGAGCTGGAGGTACGCGGGGCCGCTGCCGGCGATCACCACCGCCGGCGCCGGGGTCCGGGTACGCCACCGGGCGGCGGCGTCGATCAGCACGTCGTACCGCTTCTGGGGGTGCAGCCGGCCCACCGAGAGGATCAGCGGACGGTCGGCGGCGACGCCGAACTCGGCGCGGACGGCGGCCCGGCGACGCCGCGGCGCGGGCAGCACGGGCGCGGCGACCGGAGCCAGCCGGGCGTCGGTCGCGCCCAGCGCGGCGGCCCGCTCCACCAGGTCGGCGGAGGCGCCCAGCGCCACCCGGGCGGAGCGCGCGACGATCCGCTCGGCCAGCCGGGAGAGCCGGCCGCGCAGCCCGCCGGCGAGCACCGCGTTGTGCCAGGTGACCACCAACGGGACGGCCGGGCGGGCCAGGGCGGCGACCAGGCCGGCCCGCAGCCCGTGCGCGTGCACGACCTCGACGGGGGTGTCGGCCAGCGCCCGGCGCAGGGCCGCGACGGCCCGCCCGTCGGCGGGCGTGGGGCTGGCCGGGATCTCCACCGGCGTGAACCGGGCGCCGACGCCGGTGAAGTCGAACTGGTCCTGGGTGGCGGCGGGGCCGCAGACCAGCACGGTGGCGCCGGCGGCGGTCAACCCGCGGGCGATCGAGCGGACGTGCTGTCCCACCCCGCCCGTGCTCGAGGCGAGCACCACGGCCACCGAGCCGGGCCACCGCTGCGCCGACGTGGCGTCGGTCATTGCCTGCCTTCCGTTCGCGACTGCGGGGCTCGCAGACCCGGCTCACTCCTCGCGCTCACGGCACCCACTTCCGTTCGCGACTGCGGGGCTCGCAGACCCGGCTCACTCCTCGCGCTCACGGCACCCACTTCCGTTCGCGACTGCGGGGCTCGCAGACCCGGCTCACTCCTCGCGCTCACGGCACCCACTTCCGTTCGCGACTGCGGGGCTCGCAGACCCGGCTCACTCCTCGCGCTCACGGCATCCTCTTCCGTTCGCGACTGCGGGGCTCGCAGACCCGGCTCACTCCTCGCGCTCACGGCATCCTCTTCCGT